>NZ_SNUF01000053.1 GCF_012027305.1 Thermococcus sp. MAR1 | reverse complement strand
ACCCAAGTATGTATCATAAACATCGATATAAACTTTTGCACTATTGTATCAAAAACTTCAAAATGATAGATTTGACGTTTCAAAAATCTGAACGCAAGTATTTATGAAACATAAAGCCAGAACCGAGGGTTTTGTCCGATTTCAGCCGTCCATCTCATCCGATATTTTCCGCACCACCTCGCCTACGATGCTTCCTTTGAAGTACACTTCGGAGACCCGAATGAAATGGTTGTACTTCATATCTAACTTT
>NZ_SNUF01000052.1 GCF_012027305.1 Thermococcus sp. MAR1 | reverse complement strand
TGTAGCTTATAAAATAAATACAGCTTTTTATGAAGCAATGGGTTTAAAGGGTTGGCAGGCAATGGAAGCAACCTGTAATTATATTCCGCAAACGCATTTTAAAATTGCCGATGCCAAGCGAGGCGATATCGGCAATACTTCTGCTCAATATGCCAAAACTTTTTTTCAAACATTTGCTTTTGATGCAGTAACAGTAGCACCTTATATGGGTGAAGACAGTGTAAAACCATTTTTAGAATATGACAATAAATTCACCATTGTATTGGGGTTAACAAGCAATGCAGGTGCAAATGATTTTCAAAAGTTGACGGTGGATACCAATAATCAACAAAAAAAATTATACGAAGTAGTGTTGGAAAAAATTGCCGGCTGGGGCAAT
>NZ_SNUF01000051.1 GCF_012027305.1 Thermococcus sp. MAR1 | reverse complement strand
AAAGTGGTATTCAATTAGTTTTAGTTGCTCCATCACTTATCTTTACCGCATGTTATCTATCTGTTTACACAATATTATTTTCAGGGCATATCACGGCTTATACGAAGAAGAAAAAACTAATGGAAATGACTTTGAAGTAAGTGTTGAAGTAAAATATCATCCCAAAGAAAATATCATTCAATCAATTGAACACACGATTAATTATGAAACCATTTTTCGTTTGGTTGAAGAAAGAATGAAAGTTGCTACACCATTATTAGAAACTGTTATAATGGAGTTGGCTGAAAATATTTTGCAGCAATTCAGTTTAGCAGAAGAGGTTTTTATTGCTATCAAAAAATTACATCCACCCATTCATAATTTAAATGGAAGCGTTGGTAT
>NZ_SNUF01000050.1 GCF_012027305.1 Thermococcus sp. MAR1 | reverse complement strand
AAGCGAAGTAAAAATTACTTCGCTTTTTTATTCAATATTAAAATTGTATTTCTTCCTGGCTTTTTAAAGTTTGTGGTTTTGCCTCTAACCATTTTGTAATAGAAATATATTATTAAACACAGGGAATAAAGTTTTCGTTTAATTTGCTTTCAACCCACACCATCATGCACCTTTATAGAGGTTTAATTATTATCCCATGTTTTAATGAAGCAGCATCACTTGCTGATTTGGTTACTGAGATTAAAGAAAACCTACGGGGTATTTTAAACTTAGATATTTTAATTGTGAATGATTGTTCAACAGATAATACTTTAGACATTGCACAAAGAACAGAAGCTAAATATTTAGATTTACCGGTTAATTTAGGTATTGGAGGGGCTAT
>NZ_SNUF01000049.1 GCF_012027305.1 Thermococcus sp. MAR1 | reverse complement strand
AATGGTTAGTGGAAATATTTGATTAATTCATCGAAAGATGCACCGGCACAAAAAGTCTTATCACCACCACTTTTCAGTATAATTACTTTACAATTATCATCATTAGATGCTTTGGTAATTGCATCTACTAATCGCTGTAAAATAACCGCCGGTAAAGAATTGTGTTGCGGAGTATAAAATTCAACAGTTGCAATTTTATTTTCAACTGTATAGTTTACGTAAGCTTGCTGCATATTAATTTTCTTTTTTCTTTACCATTGTTAAAATGGTAGTAACGCCTGTTATTTCGTTGGTTTCATCAAATATTTCCACTAACCATTTTACAATGCCTTTCGGTATATCGTTTTCATCTTTTAATTCCTGAGCAGTTTTTTCTTTGCAGGT
>NZ_SNUF01000048.1 GCF_012027305.1 Thermococcus sp. MAR1 | reverse complement strand
ATTAAAATTTTACAACATCTTAAAAGAGAGCAAATATGCCCCAGATTTCATAATCATTGCTCTTGATGTCGTGGGAGAAAAGAAGATTAACGTCAGTTCACGATCCAAAAGTTTACAAATAAGAAAGACATTCAAGTTGCCAGTTATAGACGTTAAAAGACTAATAGTGGTAGAAACAAAGAGTACCAAGCCCCAAGCCCGCGTGGAATTCTCAACTAGCCAGAAAAAATTCTTAGAGCTCTTTTCTAATCAAGATCTTGCTGAATTTCTTCTCATTTACATCCCAGTTGATGATATGATTCCGTTAAAAAACATCCCAATAATCATGTATCATTTCCTGCCGGGAGAAATTATAGATGTAAATTCATTTCGTCGATATAAAAGGAG
>NZ_SNUF01000047.1 GCF_012027305.1 Thermococcus sp. MAR1 | reverse complement strand
TTGGCAAAGTTCTGGGGTGTGGGGGCGTTAGCCCCCCAGCAAGCTTTGCGCAAGCAAAGCTTGACCAAAAAGTTCCGACTGCCCAAGAGGGGCTTGAAGATGTTGCATGCATTGTTAAGCGGGAGGTTTGTTTGGGGTTTACTTTCATGAGAGCCCATTGGAATGAGGTTTGCTCAAAAACAGCGCCCGAAGGGCGCTAAGGAGAAGAAACCCCTATCACAAGGATGGAGTTTAAAGCAAACCCTTAAATTAGGTTAGCACCTCTAAAAGGCATGCCATTTTTGATGAAACTTTTCTCCAGAAAAGTTTCTTAACGTGGGGTGGAACCCCACCTCGGGGGTTTGAGAGTACAGAGAGATAAGGGGGCGGAGCCCCCTTGTCTTTCGT
>NZ_SNUF01000046.1 GCF_012027305.1 Thermococcus sp. MAR1 | reverse complement strand
AATAAAGAAAAATCAAAAGCAAGATTGTATTGGGTTGTTGATTCCCATTTTAAGTCTTGATTTGCCAAATTCGGGTTAGGAATATTACCAGCAGCATTAGAAGAAATAAACGGATAAAAAAGTTGTATTACAGGACCCTGATTTAAGTATGGTGTAATTGCAGAGTTACCTGTAGTACCAACACCAACTCTCAATTTAAGATCATCAACCCATTTTATATTATCCATGAATTTTTCTTTACTTACTCTCCAAGCTAACGCAAGAGAAGGATAAGCAGCATATTTATTACCTACAGGAAGTACTGAAGAACCATCCTGACGAATGGATGCTGTTAAAAGGTATTTATCCTTATAACTGTAATTTAACCTTGCCATATAAGATAGCAATT
>NZ_SNUF01000045.1 GCF_012027305.1 Thermococcus sp. MAR1 | reverse complement strand
GAGCGAGGTCGCGCTTCTCCTCTATGGCGTCCTGAACGACTATGCTGAAGGCGTCGCTTCCGGCTCCGGAACCAAAGCTTACCCACAGAATCCTGTCCCCGGGCTTGGCGATGTCGAGAACGGCAGAAACACCGACCATCGTGGCGCCGCTGTATGTATTTCCGATTATTCCAGTGAGCAGTCCCGGGAGGACTTTCTCCTTCGGAATTCCAAGTATCTTCGCGACGGTAAGCGGGAATTTGACGTTTGGCTGGTGGAAAACAGCATAGTCAAAGTCGTTAACGGTTAAACCGAGCTCCTCCATCAGGGTCTTGGCGGCGTTGATTATGTGGTGGAAGTAAGCCGGCTCTCCGGTGAACCTGTTTCCGTGCCTCGGATAGTGCTCGTGC
>NZ_SNUF01000044.1 GCF_012027305.1 Thermococcus sp. MAR1 | reverse complement strand
AAGTCCTCCCAGCTCTGCGGGTCGTCGTGTCTTCCCCTGGCTTTGAGCCGCTCGAAGCGCATATGTGGCGGTGTATGGACAGCGACGATGATGATCTCCTCACTAGGAAAAGCGCTCCTGAAGGTTCCTACCTCGTCAAGAGAGCGGACGCCGTCGATTACAACTACTTTATTCTTTCTGAGCAGTTCTCTGACCTTCTCAACGGCGAGCTTTGCCACGGCATTCTGGCCCAGTTCCTGCCTCAGGCGAATGCTCACCTTGGCAACGTTCTCCTTTGTGAGCTCGAGGCCACGCTTGGCAGTCTCTTCCCTTACGACGTCGCCCATAGAAACGCTCGGGAAACCTCTCTTCTCGAACTCTTTAACGATCTTGCTTTTTCCTGAACCTGGC
>NZ_SNUF01000043.1 GCF_012027305.1 Thermococcus sp. MAR1 | reverse complement strand
AATTAGGAATCAGAAATTAGCAATGAAGGCTTTATAAAGCTTTTATTTTAACAGTTTTAAAACAGTATCTGAATGGTATTACCGATTTGAAAGTATATATCAGATTAATCAGGCATGATTTTTTGAAGATGGATGAAGTATAAAATTGTGTGTTATGAATATCAGTGAACAAAAAATGGACAAAACCTCTATAACCTTTTTAGTACTTATTATTTTGGGTTTAATCGGAATGATGGTAGCCCTTTTTAAAACGATGGGAAGTATTTAAAAGCAACGGAGCCTTATCTTTGCCCGCTCATGCAAAATCAACGCAGTATAGCTTTTCATACTTTGGGTTGTAAACTCAACTTCTCAGAAACCTCCACATTATCCAGAATGATGGAGCAAGAAG
>NZ_SNUF01000042.1 GCF_012027305.1 Thermococcus sp. MAR1 | reverse complement strand
TAAGAACGGGCGAGCCCATGGACAAAGCTGGTGCCTACGGCATACAGGGGAAGGGAGGCCTATTCGTGGAGTGGATTAACGGCGATTATTACAACGTCGTCGGCTTTCCTCTGGAGATAGTCTGGAAACTCAGGGAACTTGGGTTCGGGGTAATGTAGAAACAACTAAACGCCTTCTTTTAGATTGCATCTCGTTCACATCCCTGTTTTTCTTGAATTTTCTGTTAATCGTTTCAGAATTTAAAAAAGAACTCCGTTTGACCCATTGGAAGTCTTTAATAACAGTTTGTGATAGTGTTACTTTGAGTTATAAAATTTCAAGTTAATTGTAACGAAAAATTTTAGAGATATGGGAATTGACGTGTAAGGTGCCCTCAATTCTGTCGATTCCTGC
>NZ_SNUF01000041.1 GCF_012027305.1 Thermococcus sp. MAR1 | reverse complement strand
ATGTCACCAACTTTTAGCCTAAGTGCCTCACTTGTTCTAAGACCTGTAGTTGCCTCCAGAAGAACCAACCCTATCAGCTCATCTTTTTCTTTTTGGGTAAATTTGTTTGAGTCCATGAGTTGTTTAATCAGATTTTTAATGTCATCTTCATCTACAACTTTAGCTCCATTAGTCCTTTTTGTTTTTGCAGTATAAGTTACTTGGGACACATAGCCCTGGTAGTGCCTAAGTTTTAAGAACTCAAAGAACTTTTTAATATGGCTCTTATATTTATTGAATGTATCTTTGCTTACCCCTCTCCTCTTAGTTCCACCATTAGTTACTGGTTTTTTGTACTGTAACCAATCAAAGAAATCTTCTATAGTCTCCTCAGTGATAACTCCTTGAGTGTAC
>NZ_SNUF01000040.1 GCF_012027305.1 Thermococcus sp. MAR1 | reverse complement strand
CAGGTATAAGTTACAGGCATCTTTCTTTGAATGAGGATATTTTTTTTACAGCAAATCCATTAAACAGAACCTTTGCAGGTAAGTATAAAAGAACTGAAAATATCCCTGGCATTTTTGCAGAAAACATATTTAACTGGAAGGGTGATAAGTTGGTTTGGATTACCGGCATCCGTGCAGATTTTCATAATCAGTTCGGCACTTATATTACCCCAAGAACTTTGCTTAAATATGAAACAAAAGAAGGTTCAACCTTCAGGTCATCCGTAGGTACCGGATGGAGAACCGTAAATCTGTTTAGTGAAAACATCGGCTTGCTGGTTAGCTCAAGAGATATAGTTTTTACAGAACAATTACGACCGGAAAGAGCCTTAAATTTTGGTGCAAATTTTACTCA
>NZ_SNUF01000039.1 GCF_012027305.1 Thermococcus sp. MAR1 | reverse complement strand
CACCCCCGTAAAGAGGCTTATTGGCAAATTTACATCAGTAAAAAATAACATAAAAATGTTGTGGAACTACAAGATAACTTACGTAGTTCGGTAGATATTTGTTAAATTGGAGATGTTCGAATATTGATTGAGAATCTTTGGCAATTGTTCAAGGGACTTTCAAAACCTTATTAGTAGTAATCAACGTTCTCCAGAAAAACTTTTTATTGTAGTTGCTTAGTTATAATCATTGGTGGTAACTAATGTGGAGGAAGGCTCTTGCTTTGGGTTTGATGTTGATGGCTATTGGTGTGGTGGTTGGAGGAATTTCCGAAACTGCTAGAGTAGTCTGGTATGTGACTCATAGTGAAGCACTTAGCGGAGCAACAGCAACAGCTACTGCTAGATCGGAAGAGC
>NZ_SNUF01000038.1 GCF_012027305.1 Thermococcus sp. MAR1 | reverse complement strand
AGACCATCAAGGGCCCAAAACGCAGGAACCTCATCACATACCCCTCCAGAGTTTGTAGCCCCTATCAAAATCCGTTCCTGATGGGTATTTCACCCGACAAGTCCTCCTACTCGGGAGTAAGACAAAGTTAACCCCAAGAACACCGTTCAGACCTCTCTCAATCAGCTTAAAGTTGTGACCATAGAGCCTAAAGTCAGCTTCAAGGCTGACGACGTCTTTCCAAGTATGACCTAGGGCAAAGCGGAAACCCTCTATTTCCACGGTGCTCCCCGGTTCGACACTACTTTCGCCGAAAAACTCGCGCACTATCTCCGGATCATCTTCGTTTCCAGAAACAACGTAGATTACTGCATCAGAATCCTTTAAAATTCGTGCGAGCTTTCTAAGCGCCTCCCGA
>NZ_SNUF01000037.1 GCF_012027305.1 Thermococcus sp. MAR1 | reverse complement strand
CGGATAAAAGATGGTAAATTGATTATCTGTTAACTGAAAATAAGTATCGGGTGCATCTGCATAATAGCTTACATCTTTTTCTGCGTTGTATTCTCCTTTCAATTGTTTGCAGGTACTACGGGGTTTATAACCGATTGTTTCTTTGCCTCTTATGCAAATCTGAATATCAATGTTTTTATCGTGGCACTCAAATTTGGCATTACTTTCTTCAGCTGTTACTCCTTTTTTGTCAGAGTAAATAGCTTTTAAACCTTCTGCAATATCGTATTTGCCAACCTCTGCAGCATGTAAATCTGTATTGTTGATGTATTCAATTGCTTTTACAAATAAAGGATGCAAAGAAGCATATTGATTGATGTTGGAAAGTGAATCTAATATCATAAGCCCTAACCCTAAA
>NZ_SNUF01000036.1 GCF_012027305.1 Thermococcus sp. MAR1 | reverse complement strand
AATAAGTAACCAACATACCTCAACTTCATAATCTAAAATTTTAGCAAAAGTAAGTTGTAAACTACTACTTCAATATATCTAAGAAAAAGTGAAGCAAGTAAAAAGCCATTCATAATGTATGATGGCTTAAATAGCTGCTTTATATTGTATAGTACAAGTGTGCGACGCAACAAAAGCTTAATAGAAATTCTAAAGCTTAGTACAAAAATTTATTTCAACACACCTAACTCCTTACCCACTTTTGTAAATGCTGCAATGGCTGTATCTAAATGGTGTTGCTCGTGTGCTGCACTTAACTGTACACGAATACGTGCCAAACCTTTTGCCACCACAGGGTAAAAGAAACCAATAACATACACACCTTCTTCCAGCAACTTGGCTGCAAATGTTTGTGCCAC
>NZ_SNUF01000035.1 GCF_012027305.1 Thermococcus sp. MAR1 | reverse complement strand
TCAGCCAATATTTTAAAAGATACCATACAACTGAATACCCGGAAGTTAGGAGCAGCACATTACGAGCTACACATTACTGCTGAAAACTTTACACAACTTGCCAATACCGATGTGGCATTGCTTGATAAATTCAGTAATACAACAACCAAAATAGATATAACTCAGAACAACAAAATTGCATTTGATATAAGCAATGAAGCATCAAAAGCAGCAGACAGATTTGCTTTAATACTTACCAATAATAAACTATCAGTTATTGATAATACAACGCCTGATAAGTTTACTGTAACAGCAACAGCAAGTAAGAATACAATATCAGTAAACTACGCTGCACCCAAAGCAGGGCAAACAACCATAAGATTAATTAATACCAACGGCATTGTATTACAAACAAAAAA
>NZ_SNUF01000034.1 GCF_012027305.1 Thermococcus sp. MAR1 | reverse complement strand
AAGAGGGAGGAAAAACCCGAAGAACTCGTCAAGATGGAAGAGTAAAGGGCCTATGCGACGGAGGTTGCCGAAACCTTCGCCCGGAAGCCCAAAAGAGGGACGGAGAGCTGCAGTGCTATCCGGGAAAGAGGGAAAAGCTGTCCTCAAAAGGTGAAGCAGATCCGCGAGAGAACAAGAAAACTATCAGAAAGCCCAAAAGTAACCTGCTTAAGATAAAGGACATCGGGCCAAAGACGCTTGCCAAGCTGAAAATGGCGGGTATTTTGTGAGACAGATTAGGTGATACTTGTTTTTGACCTTTTTCTTTGAATTTTCGAAAGCTTTTTCGGGAGTTTTTCCAAAATATCATTGTGATACCCATGAAGAAAGTTGAGGCAATTATCAGAAACGAGGACCTTGAT
>NZ_SNUF01000033.1 GCF_012027305.1 Thermococcus sp. MAR1 | reverse complement strand
AGCTGCTATTTCGGCTTTAATGCCTTTTGCCTGGTAGTAAGCCCATTGGTCAGAAGCATGTATTTGCTCAATTAAAGCCTCATTAGAATGATGACCTGCAAATAAGCTTCCCAATGCAGCAAAAACAGCCATTAATGCTGTAGAAATAGCAACACCCATTAACCAGTTGCCTTCGCCCAAAGCTTCGGCTTTTTCTTTAATAGTTTCATGTAAATGTTCTGTTGGAACTTCAATTTCTTCCATAATTTTTTTTAATAAATTATTGTATACTTTAATTGCAAAGAATATAGTTACATTACCTTGTTAATGCTGTACATGATTTTAAGTATGTTGATCTTCTTCTGCAACAGCGGAAGCATTTTCTCTAAGCTGCCTTGTTGTTTTAGAACTGCCGTCATGGC
>NZ_SNUF01000032.1 GCF_012027305.1 Thermococcus sp. MAR1 | reverse complement strand
ATTTAACTGGCGATTTGTATTTGCCGAAAGGATATAATAAAGATAAAGACGGCCCTTTGCCATTGTTAATCTGGGCTTATCCGAGAGAGTTTAACAGTGCAGCCGATGCAGCCCAGATAAGAGGTTCACAATATCGTTTTACAACTATCAGTTGGGCTTCACCGATATTTTATGTAACACAAGGTTATGCAGTATTGGATAATGCAGAGATGCCGATTGTTGCTACCAGTGCAGATAAAAAACCGAATGATGATTTTGTACATCAATTACAATTAAATGCAGAAGCAGCTATTAATAAATTAAGTGAAATGGGTGTGGGTGATAAGAATCGTGTAGCTGTTGGCGGGCATAGTTATGGTGCATTTATGACTGCTAATTTATTAGCCCATACTAATTTATTTAA
>NZ_SNUF01000031.1 GCF_012027305.1 Thermococcus sp. MAR1 | reverse complement strand
CCAGTCGGGCCTCTTGGAGACTATGTAAGGAATCGCAAGGAACTTGGCGAGGTTGTCGAATATCTCAAGATCCTCCTTTATCTGCCTCTCGGCATCCTCAAAGCTATCGTGAGCCGTGTGGGCCTCGAAGAACCTGCTGATTTCCCTGACACGGATAAGCGGCCTCGTGTGCTTGGTCTCGTAGCGGTAAGTGTTAACTATCTGGTAGACCTTGAAGGGAAGGTCGGCATGTGAGCGAATCCAGAGAGCGAACATTGAGTACATTGCAGTCTCGCTCGTCGGCCTGAGGATGAGCTTGATGTCGAGGGGATCGTGACCGGCGTGGGTGACCCAGAAGACCTCACCCTCAAAGCCCGCTATGTGTTCTGCCTCCTTCTGGAACTCGGTTTCAGGGATGAGTGCC
>NZ_SNUF01000030.1 GCF_012027305.1 Thermococcus sp. MAR1 | reverse complement strand
TATTTTTACGGTTAAAGATAGTTTAAGACATTGAAGATTAATCTGCTCTCATCTTAAAACATTTATTTTCTCACACTTCTTTTCTCAACTTGCCTGCTGCTTAACTTGCAGTCATGAATGATTATTTAAGTGGGTTAAATGAAAGGCAATACGAAGCAGTTACGCATATTAACGGGCCTTTAATGATTATTGCCGGTGCCGGTAGCGGTAAAACTAAAGTGCTTACTACACGTATTGCTCATTTAATGGCAAATGGTGTTGATGCGTTCAATATTCTGGCGTTAACTTTTACGAATAAGGCTGCTGCAGAAATGAAAGAGCGTATTGAAAAAATGCTTGGCAATAATGAAGCAAGAAATTTATATATCGGCACATTTCATAGTGTGTTTGCGAGAATACTAAGA
>NZ_SNUF01000029.1 GCF_012027305.1 Thermococcus sp. MAR1 | reverse complement strand
CCATTGATAATGTTGTAGGCTATATTCATCAATTAGACTTATTTAAAAATCCATCAAGCATAAAAGAAATATTGCTGGCCATACCAACAGTGCCCGAAAGTATGAGTGCTTCTGATTTGATTAATAAATTCACCAAAGAAAGAAAAAGCGTTGCATGGGTAGTTGATGAGTTTGGCGGCACTGCAGGAATTGTAACAATGGAAGATGTATTAGAGGAAATTTTTGGAGAAATAAAAGATGAATACGATACAGAAGAATTGGTAGATAAACAGATTGCAGAGAATGAATACATTTTCAGCGGAAGAGTTGAATTGGATTTACTGAACGAAAAATACGGCTTGGGTTTTCCTGAAAATGAATCTGAAACACTTAGCGGATACATTATTAACGGCCACGGCACCTTCC
>NZ_SNUF01000028.1 GCF_012027305.1 Thermococcus sp. MAR1 | reverse complement strand
AGCTGGCTAAAGCTGAGGTTATGAGAAAATCAAAACAGGGATACAAGGGTCAGACCATAGTTTTTACGTTCTCAAGGAAGAGATGCCATGAGCTGGCTGCGTTTCTAACAAGCAGAGGATTGAAGGCAAAGCCTTATCACAGTGGATTGCCGTATCATCAAAGAAAGCTCACAGAGATGGAGTTTCAAGCTCAGATGCTTGATGTTGTTGTAACTACAGTTGCTTTAGGAGCTGGGGTTGATTTTCCAGCGAGTCAGGTAATCTTTGAAAGCTTGGCAATGGGCAATAAGTGGCTGAGTGTTAGAGAGTTCCACCAGATGCTTGGAAGAGCTGGGAGACCTCTCTATCATGAGAAGGGAAAGGTTTACCTCATAATTGAGCCTGGGAAGAAATACTCAGCTCAAATGGAAA
>NZ_SNUF01000027.1 GCF_012027305.1 Thermococcus sp. MAR1 | reverse complement strand
TGCTCATTAACCTACACAACTGTAACTACGAATACGACTTTATCAACATCAGGAGGGAATTTCATAATAACAGCTGCTTGTACAGTTACTTTACCATCATCAGGTATTGCTACAGGCACGGTTATAAAGATAGCAAGTTCACTTGGTAGTAATGCCAAAATAACCATAGGTGCATTTTATGATGCAATTAATAGTTCACCACATGTAGCACTAACTGCAAGTCCTATGGACGGTTCAGTTTGGTTCTCTGGTGCAGTTACTTTTATATGGGATGGTTCACAATGGATTTGGACTTATTAATAATTATTTCCTTTCTGGTGCAGGTCTTCTGACCTGTACCCTTACTGTTATTTAGTTGTAAAATAATTTACGGTGTAGCACAGGTTTGGAGACCTGAGCCAGCTATGCGAG
>NZ_SNUF01000026.1 GCF_012027305.1 Thermococcus sp. MAR1 | reverse complement strand
AGGAAGGAATAATTTTATTATTGAATGGAATGATAACAGAGAAGAAGATTTGCAGTTTGCAGGTAATGAAGTTGAACGTGCAATGGAAGAAGATACACAACCGCTAATTGAAGACGGTGAAAGTAACAATGATTTTAACCCACAGTTGAATTAATTATTTCTCACAGAAAACGCTGATAACACAGATTCGTTACTTATAAATCCACATACAAACAGGTTGTTTTGTTTTTAGTAAATATTGCTCCTGTAACGTTTTTAAAAAATTTGGAGATACTGTTGGGCAACCTAAACTGTTACAAATAAAATCAGGATACACTTCCTTATCAGGAACACAACTATGAGCATGTAGCACAACAAAACGGTTATAAGCATTGCTGTTGCTTGTATCTAAGCCATACAATTTATAAGCCA
>NZ_SNUF01000025.1 GCF_012027305.1 Thermococcus sp. MAR1 | reverse complement strand
TGATATTTATGACGAGTGGGAAGTTTAGGTTCTTCATTGACAGCAATGTTATACTGAATTATTTTTATGAAGATGAGAACGCGAGAGAAATAATAGAGATTGCAGAAAGGCGTGTGAGAAGGAAGGAATTATCCTAATTGAAAGCAAAGAGAAGCTCGATGAAATAATTGGTTCCGGTGACTCAAAATGAGGGTTGCAGTAATCGGTGCAAACGGACAGCTTGGGACGGATTTAGTTGAAGTCTTTGGAGGAGAAGCAATACCCTTGACTCATAAAGACTTAGATGTCACTGATTTTGAGAGCTTAAAAATTTTGAAAGATCTTAAACCCGATGTTATAGTTAATACAGCCGCACATGTTAGGGTTGATGATGCTGAACTTTATCCAGAGAAAGCGTTTCAAGTTAATGCA
>NZ_SNUF01000024.1 GCF_012027305.1 Thermococcus sp. MAR1 | reverse complement strand
CTGATACAACTGAAATTAAAGTTGAATTATCTACACCAACAAAAGCAGGTATTATTAAACCGACTGAGCAGGCAGAAAATGAAGAACTGTTAATGTTGGTAATGCCTTTAATGCTGAATAACTAAGCTTATTAACCGTTTCCTATAAAAGAAATCCTTTTGCTTTTTGTGAAGGATTTTTTATTTTTAGAAAATGGAATTTCTACCTGTAAAATCTTTCGACTCTTACATAATCGCCCACATCTGGATGGGTAAATTAGAAGATTATGATATTGAATGTTATTTGAAAGATGAATACACCGTAACTATTGACCCGTTATTATCAAATGCAATTGGTGGAATTAAATTATGTGTTAATAGTGAAAAGCTCGAAATTGCTCAAAAACTTGTCATTCAATATCATAATCTTCTAAT
>NZ_SNUF01000023.1 GCF_012027305.1 Thermococcus sp. MAR1 | reverse complement strand
ATTCACTATTACAGTAATAATTAGTTGTAAATTCGTTTAGAAACTTATAGTTATGCCAATTACTAAAACTCAAATTATAGAAACAATTCAGGCAATGCCTCAAACAGAATTTGCCAGTATTGATGAGGTGTTGGAAGAAATTGTTTTGCTAGAAAAAATTGAGCAGGGATTAAAAGATATTGAGGATGGAAATGTTTATACCGAAGAAGAAATGAGAAAAATAATTGCTGAATGGTAAGTTTAATCTTTACTGAACAAGCTAAAAAAGACTTAAAAGGAATTCATGCGTTTATTGCAAAAGATTCTCATTTCAATGCTACAAGATTCATCGGTCAACTTATTGATAAGAGTAGTATTTTAAAATCTTATCCGGAAATCGGACATCTGGTATTTCCGGGGAAATTTAAACATCTCC
>NZ_SNUF01000022.1 GCF_012027305.1 Thermococcus sp. MAR1 | reverse complement strand
TATTCTGAATATTACAAAAGCCAGCTCGTTTTCTCATTGATATTTCGAATTATTTTGTAATATTCAGAATGAAATATTCACCCGAATTGAAAGAAATCCCGGGCTTCCCTGGATATGAGATTAAGTACGATGGAAGAGTTTTTAAATATGGAAAAGAAAAGATTGTTTCTTGTAAAAAAGGAAGGTCAGCTAAGGTAGTAATTAGGGTTAATCATAAAATGTACACTCTTGGGTTAGCAACTTTAATTGCAGATGCTTTTATCCCTAATCCATTTAAGTTTACACGCATTATATTTAAGAACAGAAATCATCATAATTGCCATGCTGATAATATCGCATGGGTGGATGATGAGACATATTTTTATTATTGCTGTAAAGGAGTTATTAAGAGAGGAAGGCCTAAGATTTTTATTGAA
>NZ_SNUF01000021.1 GCF_012027305.1 Thermococcus sp. MAR1 | reverse complement strand
ACTTGAAAAGCATTGTTTTTACCGTTACTAACGATTTAACTTATGACCGGCGAATGCACAGAATTTGTAATTCGTTAGCTGCAGCAGGTTATGAAGTGCTACTCATTGGGCGAAAAAAAACAGATTCAAAAACTATTTCTGAAAATTCATTCAATCAAAAAAGATTAGGCTGCATTTTTCAAAAAGGCATTTTGTTTTATGCTGAATATAATCTGAAGTTATTTTTTGCACTACTACAAATAAAAGCCGATTGTTTCTGTGCTATTGACCTTGATACTATTTTGCCCGTTTTATTTGCATCTTCTTTAAAAAACAAAAAAAGAGTTTATGATGCACATGAACTCTTTACAGAACAAAAAGAAATTATAACAAGACCATTCATACACAGCATCTGGAGCGGGATTGCAAAATTCTCAATA
>NZ_SNUF01000020.1 GCF_012027305.1 Thermococcus sp. MAR1 | reverse complement strand
GAAAATTTAATGCAAGCGTTATACCCTCTTATGTAATGCCACAAAACTTAATTAGCGGAGAAAGAGGAAGCGAAATGTTTTATGTTGCCTTAAGTATTGGTATTAAACTATAACAACATTTACTCTACATATATGCTCATTTATTTTCGAGCTATGCTTTATTGCGGCATAGCTTTTTTATTAGAGAATAAAAATACTGATACTTGTTTGTTGAATATTTTTTGCAAATTGTTGCTTAATAAAAGGAGATAACTTTTCAATAAAAGGCTTCGCTGTTATCCGTTGCGGTGTTGCCAATATGATAGTTTTATTTTGATGAATTATTTTTTGAAAGCAATTAAAAAGTGAGTTGAAATTTTCAGGATGATAATTTACATCACTCATCAGAATAATATCTTCTTCAATCTCAGCATCACCAAAAAAAT
>NZ_SNUF01000019.1 GCF_012027305.1 Thermococcus sp. MAR1 | reverse complement strand
CTATCCTGAGCACATCGAAGAGGCCAAGAAGGTGCTGGATTATACGTTGTGAAGACTTAACTTCTATCATAAGATTCTTTTGTTTTCTTGAGGGCGTAGCTTGTTTCCGCTGTGGAGCTCGGTTTTTAAGCTTCTTTTTTATATCCCAATTCTATTTGTTGAATCTCTTCAAAGTCTAGTGTCCTCTGGGCCTATTGCCTGGAGCAAAAAAGATACTGCCTCTTTGATAGCGTCTTCAGGAATTTCTTTTCTGTTGAGTTTTCTTTTTATTAAAATGGAGATTTCAGTTTTGCTGAAATCTATGTCATGACTTTTGAGTTCCGCCTTTAATTGCTTTGAGAGCTTGCTTGTAGCTTTTTGTTCAGTAATTTTCTGAATAACTCTAATTACTGCTTGGCGCTTTTCATCATTATCTGAAAATACCAA
>NZ_SNUF01000018.1 GCF_012027305.1 Thermococcus sp. MAR1 | reverse complement strand
TTCATTTGTATATGAGAATGGTCCGAG
Organism: Thermococcus sp. MAR1; assembly: GCF_012027305.1. Classification (NCBI taxonomy): domain Archaea; kingdom Methanobacteriati; phylum Methanobacteriota; class Thermococci; order Thermococcales; family Thermococcaceae; genus Thermococcus; species Thermococcus sp. MAR1. Next base: position 401 of record NZ_SNUF01000018.1, on the reverse strand, counting down.
CATGAAGAAATTTGTGGAAGAGTTTTTGGCTAAAGAGTTAGATAATTTCTTACACAGAAATCCGCAAACAGCCGAAGCATTAAAGAAAAGAATTGAGCAGAGCGAGAAAGAAAGAAAAGAGTTAAGCGGTATCAGGAAACTTGCGAATGAACGTGCTAAGAAAGCAAACCTTCATAATAAAAAATTGCGTGATTGTCGCGTGCATTTGAATGATGATGTACCTAATAAAAACAAAGAAGAGTTTATTGCTTTACAAAACAACAGCACCATTTTTATAACGGAGGGCGATAGTGCCAGCGGTAGTATTACCAAAGCAAGAAATGTAGATACACAGGCAGTTTTCAGCTTAAGAGGTAAACCTTTAAACAGTTATGGACTAACCAAAAAAGTGGTGTACGAAA
>NZ_SNUF01000017.1 GCF_012027305.1 Thermococcus sp. MAR1 | reverse complement strand
ATATCGTCTGTTATTATTTGTTGAGAAAAAGTTTTGCAGAAAAATAATAAAGCTATTGAAATGAAAATTATCTTCTTCATGCTTTTATTTTGCTCCGTTATTATCAACAGCAACAACAGGTGTTGCACCTAATTTTTTGATAACCTGCATTACTTTAATAGTAGTACCTAAGTGAGAAGTACTATCGCCATTAATTACAACAGAAGGCTTATCGGTTTCTTTAGCCAAAAATTCTTTCAAATCATTTTCCAATTGTTCAAAAGGAACAGCTTTTTGACCGATATAGATTTGTTGGTTTTTATCAACCGTAATAACAACAGTTTGTTTGGCTTTTGTATCGCTCTTGGCTTTAGGGTTAGAAACCTTAATAACGTTCGGGTTTGCCAATGTTGATACAATAAGGAAGAATAATAAAAGAATGAACAGAATAT
>NZ_SNUF01000016.1 GCF_012027305.1 Thermococcus sp. MAR1 | reverse complement strand
AGTCTGCACTACATCTCTCGCATCTTCTTCGTGCTTAAGATTTTTTACAATAAACCTGAACACATTGTCGGCATAAAGGTTTACACATTCGTTGTATTGTTTTTCCGTCATAAACAGTAGCGGTTATTTTCTTATTGCTTTGTTTAATTTGTTGTACGTTGAATGGAGTATTTTGTTACAGTAAAATAAAAAAATCCTGCGGAAAGTGCAGGATTTATATTTTGAGTGTTTCTGTTGATTGAAAAACTGAACGTAGAAGTGAGTGACACAACAGGCGATGCCATAAAAAACTATTGCCTGAAACAAAAAGTTAAACGATAAAATGATTTAACGGATTGTGCAGAATATTCTGCCTGCTGTCTCCCTCATTACTTTTGGGACATTTTTGCTCGCAGCATTTTTTAACCGGGCAAGCAAATTTTTCAGGTACCGTA
>NZ_SNUF01000015.1 GCF_012027305.1 Thermococcus sp. MAR1 | reverse complement strand
AAGACGCCTATCAGCAGGATTATGATGTTTATCACCCTTTTAAGCTTCTCCCTATCTGCCATCGTGTTCACGTGGGTCCCAAAATAAACGCCGGGCAGCGTACCGAGGATCAGCGCAGCTGCAAGGTGATAATCCACGCTTCCCATGAGGGCATAGTTGAGGAAGCTGAAGGTCGAAAGGGCTAGCCCATAGACTATCGTAACGCCGACAACTTCTTTCGGATCAAGCCTCGCCACGTTCATCAGTGTGAAGCTCACTATGACGCCAGCTCCGACGGAGGTGAACTGCACGGTAAGTCCAACGATGAAGCCGAGGAGATAAACGTAAGCCCACCTCGGCTTTATCGGAACGTGAAGCTCACCCTTGAGAAGGCTCAGAACCGCGCTGATGACCAGAATAAGGCCGAGGAGAAGTGTTAGGTAGTCGTTGAGGACC
>NZ_SNUF01000014.1 GCF_012027305.1 Thermococcus sp. MAR1 | reverse complement strand
GCCTAACTTGCTTGTTCCTTGTTAAACCCTCGTTGAACTTGCAGTCTTAAGATGACATGCAAACTCCTTCAGCCGATTGGGGGAGTTTACCACTTGATCAGACTTTGCAGAGCGAAGTTCGCTTGCTGGCGCATGTTGAGACGCAGTCTCAACATGTCGGGAAGCTTCGCTTCCCATGAAGCGTTGACGGGAAACTTGAGTACAGTCCTAAAAGTGCTTGTTCTCAAGGGGTTAACTTTTTGATTAACTTTGCCCATCAAAGCTTGTTCCGCAGAATTTTTATACGGCCGTCCCGTAGGGAGTAGAGGTGTCGTCATGGTCACGCTCATTATCGCCGAGAAGCCTAACGTCGCGAGAAAGATAGCCTATGCCCTGGCAGAGGGTAGGCCGGTCAGGAAGACCATCGGTAAGGTTCCTTACTATGAGTTCACGCGCGAC
>NZ_SNUF01000013.1 GCF_012027305.1 Thermococcus sp. MAR1 | reverse complement strand
TTCAGCAGGGGCGAGAGGGCCCTCAACAGAGCCTGGAGCGCCTTCGCCGACGGCTATGAGGAGGAGGGAAGGAAGTACCTGCGCTTTGGCTACGAGGATCTGAAGGAGACCCTCCAGGCCATCAAGAGCCTGAGGGTCTGATTCCCTTCTTTTCTTCTTGTTGTTGCACTATTCAACAACGTAGGTGTGAACCATTAATCCACCGTGCCCGATGAGCCTGTGGTGGGCAATCTTGAAGCCGTTCTCCCCTATCGCCTTTTCTATGGCCCTCTTCTCCGTCGTTATGAAAACGCCGCGCTTTTCAAGAACCTTGGCCAGCTCAGCAAAGAACTCCATGTAGAGCTTTGGTATCATGCTCTTCCTCCCGATTTTGAGGCCGTAGGGCAAGTTGCTCACCGCGAAGTCAACGCTCTCAACGTATTCGCTCAGCTTCGTCGCATCGCCG
>NZ_SNUF01000012.1 GCF_012027305.1 Thermococcus sp. MAR1 | reverse complement strand
ACTGGCACATCGATTACCTGCTGAGAGAAGCAGAGCTTCTGAAGGCCTATCTGATACCGAGCGAGAAGAGACTTGAGGAGAAATTATCACTGGAGATCGCGAAGTACGGTGAGCCCGTTGAGGGCTTCGGCGCCGGAGATGTCAGGGTGAGCACCAACTTGTACCGCTTTGAAAAAGAACCAGACAGTGTGCTCATCGAAATCCTCGAAAGGCTCGGCCTCGAGTGGAAAAGGGTTAAAAGCAGGGAAGAGATTATAGAATTCGGTGAGAGAAAATGAAGGTCAAAATTGGGAAGGTAGAATCTTACATCCACGAAAAGCTCGAAAAGGAAAAGCTTCACTTCGTTCTTCTTGACCCAGACGATTTTGCGGACAAAGTATGGGAGGCTGGAGAGATAGCCCGGATGAGTGAAGAGGCCGGCGTTGATGCAATAATGGTGGGTGGCT
>NZ_SNUF01000011.1 GCF_012027305.1 Thermococcus sp. MAR1 | reverse complement strand
GCAGCGGTGTTCGGATAGACGGAAAGCACCATCAGCGCACCTGCCCACAGCTCGTCGCTTTTCAGGAAGAGGCGGCCGTAGAGATAGGAGAGACTCAGACTGAGACCAACGATAATGAACACGTACATAAAAACTGTCTTTATGCTGAGGAGATAGGCTAGATCCTTGCTTGCCACGTTGCCGAAGATAAAGAGGGCCAGGAGAAAGTCGTTTACAAGGATTCTAAGGTAGTTGAAGGGCTTCTCATCCTTGAGGACGAGCTTAAGGACGTAGCCGATGATTATGAGCGCGAGCATCTGGACGATGTTCATGGAGACGATTTAGATTTGAGCGTTAAAACGTTTTTGGCATATTGAACCGATAAATTTTTATATACCAAACGCACTAGCTAAGTACAGAAAATTGTACTACAAAAATCTGTACCTGGTGGTAGCATGGAAGACCTGA
>NZ_SNUF01000010.1 GCF_012027305.1 Thermococcus sp. MAR1 | reverse complement strand
ACTAAACAAAGCATAATGTGCTTTTACAATGGCAGTAAAAAAATAAGTATCTCCGCTTAATAACCCTTTCCAGGCAGAAACAGCATCTAATACAATCCTTAACGGCAGCTTGTATATTTTTTCTGATAAAGGAAGGTTTTTACACAACATAACCAAGTTGTTGCGAAAGTTTAAATACACTTTTCTTCCGCCGCGTGGTAATGTACCTGCACCAACATGATACACAACAGAAGCAGGGCAAACATAAACAGCATAACCTGCTAATTGTATCCGCCAGCATAAATCTATTTCTTCCTGATGTGCAAAGAACTGTTTATCAAAACCATTCAATGCATGAAACACTTCACTCTTTATAAACATTGCAGCACCCGTAGCCCAGAATACTTTTGATGCAGTGTTGTATTGAGCTTCATCTTTCTCCAACACATCAAAAATTCTTCCTCTTGAAAAAGGATAACCTAATACA
>NZ_SNUF01000009.1 GCF_012027305.1 Thermococcus sp. MAR1 | reverse complement strand
GAAAGGCCAGTCTTCTTCCTAAAGCCGCCCTCGGCTCTAATCGGTCCCAACTCAACGATAGTCCTCCCACGGATGAGCAAGCGCGTTGACCACGAGGTCGAGCTTGCTGTGATAATCGGCAAGCGCGCGAGAAACGTTCCTGCGAAGAAGGTGATGGACTACGTCCTCGGTTACACAATACTGCTCGACATTACGGCGAGAGATTTGCAGGCGGAAGCGAGGAAAAGCGGCATGCCATGGACCCTCTCGAAGGGCTTCGATACATTCGCACCGGTCGGGCCTAGAGTTGTGGACAAGCGCGAGCTTGACATCAGCGACCTTGAAATCGGTCTGAAGGTAAACGGCGAGCTCAGACAACTCGGCAGAACGAGCGAGATGGTCTTTAAAGTTCCCGAGCTGATAGAGTACATCTCAAGCGTGATGACCCTTGAGCCTGGCGATATAATAGCCACTGGAACGCCCGCTGGTGTCGGTCC
>NZ_SNUF01000008.1 GCF_012027305.1 Thermococcus sp. MAR1 | reverse complement strand
CAGCCCCTTCCGGAATCTTCGATGACTGTCCAGCCCTTCTCCCTGGCCAGCTTCTTTGCGGTTTCTTCGTCGTAGAACGGACCGACTGGCTTGCTCGGGTTCTGGAAAGCCGGGTCGTTTTTGTCAACGAGCGTCTGGGTGACTATGGTGGCGACGGGCCTCTCCACGCCCCTCCTCTTTAGCTCGTTTCTTATCGCCTGCTGGATCATGTATCCTATCTGGCCCTGAGTCATCGCTCCGGCAACGTCCATGGGCTGGGCTGGGATACCGTGAATCTGCTGTCCAGCATCCATATGGAGGAGAAGGGCACCAATCTGGGGGCCGTTTCCATGGGTGATTACAACCTCATAATCGCCATCGAGGATTATATCGACGATTTGCTTTGCGGTCTTCATGACGTTCGTCATCTGTTCCTCGTAAGTGCCCTTTTGACCTCGCTGAAGAATCGCGTTCCCGCCGAGAGCTATGACTACCCTCTTCATA
>NZ_SNUF01000007.1 GCF_012027305.1 Thermococcus sp. MAR1 | reverse complement strand
GCTCGAAGCTTTTTTCATCGAGAATGAGCCCGAGAAGCTCTCAGCAATGAGGAACCTCAAAGCTGACAGGATTTACCGCTTCATCATGCGCGACGACAGGCTTTTCAAAGTTCTGGAGGGAAGCCAGTACAGAAACCCAAAGGAGATCGAGAAGGCTCTCCGGCAGGCCAGAATCGTCTTGGTAAACGCCGAAGAGTGGGAGGATTACTTCAAAAGGCGGCTTCAGAACAAGAGGGTTGAGAAGGCCGAACTCTGTCGCCTCTGCCTCCTTGAGGGTAAAATCACCGTTTTGACCGAAGGCAACAGGATAAAATACCACAACGAGTACATCTGTGAGCGCTGCGCCGAGGACGAGCTAAAGAGGGAGCTCCGTTTCAGGTTCAAGAGCGTGGCCATGTTTGACCAGGCGAAAAAGCTTCTCGAACGTTTTAAGGATCTTGACAAGGTTCTCTACGCCTTTGACCCCCGCTTCGACCCAACAAGGCACCCGGAGGTACCAA
>NZ_SNUF01000006.1 GCF_012027305.1 Thermococcus sp. MAR1 | reverse complement strand
CTGAAATAATAAACAAGATTGCTAAAGAAATCGCAAATTACGAGAAAATATTCATTGTTGCCATGGGGACTTCGTATCATGCTGGAATTGTGGGCAAGTATCTTTTCCAAAGACTTGCAAAGAAAGTTGCAGTGGTTGAAGATGCAAGTGAATTCAGATATGAGTTTGAAGATCTAGTTGATGAAAACACACTTGTCATAGCAATTACACAAAGTGGAGAGACTGCTGACACTTTGGCAGCAATAAAGCTAGCTAAAAAGAAAGGTGCAAAAGTTCTGAGCATAGTGAACGTTGTGGGTAGCATGGCAACAAGAATCAGCGACCTTGTTCTTTACACTCATGCAGGGCCAGAAATAGGCGTTGCTGCTACAAAGACTTATACAACGCAATTAACAGTCTTGACGATGCTTGCAATTGCTTTGGCTAGGCAACTCAAAACATCTGATGAAGAATACCTTAGAAAACTCGAAGCTCAGCTGTATGAAATGCCAAAGTACGTTGAAAGATCGGAA
>NZ_SNUF01000005.1 GCF_012027305.1 Thermococcus sp. MAR1 | reverse complement strand
AATTCATCGTCTGCCTGCTTTGCCTGTTGCATAGCAATATCTTCTGTTATGGAGATTACACATTGTAAACTATCACCATATTTTTTTAACCGTTCAATAAAAAACTTGGTTAACTCAACAGATGTAATTTTTTTATTCTTTATCAGCGATGCTAATTGTTCAATAGAATAAAAAGCTAAATCGCTTTTGTTGGAAGGAAGGGAAACGTTGGCAGGAATATTCCAGTTAATAGCTTCCTGCTTTTCATTAAACTTCATACCCGGTAAAACAGGACTTTGCCATAAACTTAATGGTACGCTGTTGTTGAGTGAAAGCTTATGCATGAGTTTATAATTCTCATAATTATCTTTCACATCAGTAAACATAGTATCAATTTCTTTTTGTGTGAAAGAAATATCAAACAGTTTAGCAGCACTTTTTAAATCTTGTTTGGTAATGGTTGTGTCTTGCGAAAAAGAAGAAAAGCAGCAGAATAATAATGCTGCAAATAATGCTTGTCTCATGTGTGTATTAGTTTCACA
>NZ_SNUF01000004.1 GCF_012027305.1 Thermococcus sp. MAR1 | reverse complement strand
ATCGTTGCCGAGACCGATCTTGGAAGGTCTGTACTTGGCGTCGTTGACGGCAAAGCGGCAAACAAGATAGAGACCGAGGAACAGAAAGCTGAGAGGCGTGAGCTCGTCGAGAAGATTGGTTACAAAATAGACTGAAAGTTTTTTATCGTCTTTTCTTCCCTATCCTCCGGTGGTTATATGAGGCTGGCGTTCATCACTTCTAACCCGGGAAAGGTTGAGGAAGCGCGAAAGTACTTTGAACCCTTGGGCGTTGAAGTTTATCAGCTCAAAGTTGAGTATCCAGAGATACAGGCAGATACGCTCGAAGAAGTTGCCCTCTTCGGCTTGGAGTGGCTGAGCAGGAAAATCGATGAACCGTTTTTCCTCGACGATTCTGGTCTCTTCGTTGAAGCTCTGAAGGGATTCCCTGGTGTTTACTCTGCCTACGTCTACAAGACCCTCGGCGTTGACGGCCTTCTGAAGCTCATGGAGGGCGTTGAGAACAGGAGGGCGTACTTCAAGAGTGTCATAGCTTACTGGGACGGCGAAGCTCACATCTTTACCGGTATTGTGGAAGGCGAGATAATCCACGAGAAGCGCGGAAACATGGGCTTCGGCTTCGACCCGGTATTCAAGCCTTCGGGTTTCGACAGAACTTTTGCCGAAATGACAACCGCTGAAAAGAACAAAATATCACACAGAGGTGGGGCTCTTAAAGCTTTTTCAGAGTGGCTAAAGGAAAACCTTAAATAAGCTC
>NZ_SNUF01000003.1 GCF_012027305.1 Thermococcus sp. MAR1 | reverse complement strand
CCTCTAAAAGGCATGCCATTTTTGATGAAACTTTTCTCCAGAAAAGTTTCTTAACGTGGGGTGGAACCCCACCTCGGGGGTTTGAGAGTACAGAGAGATAAGGGGGCGGAGCCCCCTTGTCTTTCGTTGTGGCGGGCCGGGCGGGATTTGAACCCGCGACCTTCGGCTCCGGAGGCCCTTTTTGATGATTGTGAGCCTCTCAGAAGGCTATTTTTGGAAAAAGAACGACTACTGTCAAAATGGGCAATTTGGGCAGAAAAGCAGCTCACAAAAAGAGTTGCCAGAGCGTATTTGAACGCACTCAAAAAAGCGCAAACCTTCAATGATTTACTGCAGATGAGAGAAGGCTCCAAAACACAAAGATTGGCTCTGAGAAGCTTCGCAAAATACATGTACGAATCGAGAATCATCACGAAGGAAGAATACGAGGCGATAAAGAGGTGCGTCAAGCTCAAAAGAACGAACAACATCGATACAAGAGTCTACAGAGACGAAGAAATCATCAACATACTCCGCCAACTCACCAACAAAAAACACCACCTCTTCCTCCGACTCGTCGTGGAAAGTGGTCTCCGTCGCTCTCACGCTATTTTCGCATGGGAAAAACTCAGAAAAGGAGAATACACAACGATGGGAGAATTTGTGTACACAGAACTCAACATTCGGAACAGGACAAAACAAGCATTCGTCTGCTTCTGCTCCACAGAGCTCGCAGATGCCATACACGAGATGAATGAGTCCGTATCCTACAACATTGCAGAAAATGTCGGCAAAAGACAGAGAATACTCTACAACGGCATACGGAAATGGTGGTACACCACAGCACTTGACGTGGGAATAGACTCCAATGTTGCCGACTTTCTCCAGGGGAGAGCCCCAACCTCTATCGGAGCCCGCCATTACCTCGATGCACTCAGACTCGCAAAGAAGCAGTACCCCAAGCTTCTACAGGCCATCAGAGAGCGCATTTACTCACACCTATAACCAGGCACTTTTCTCAACCTTTATTACTTTTGTAAGTAGTATAAATTGGGCCCTTCAGGCCCCCTGTGAATAGCGTATGGTACGGAGGTAAAAAATATGAACACGTGGGAACTCAAAGAACTCATCAAACAGAAAGAGGACGAGCTCTTTTGGAAGCGATTGAACCCAGAAGCCGTACTACGAGGAGAAACAGACAAACTGGAAGGGGAAATCAAAGCCCTCAAAGAACTGTACTGGGAGATGGTTCAGAGATGATAATAAGAGCCTCAGACCTTTTCACACTCGCCGACGCACTGGTAGTGCTCAGGGACCCAGAGATCGACATTACCTATCGCATGAGAATCGCAGACAAACTGGAAAGCCTCTACTGGAGGGCTTTGAAGGCATGGAAAGAGCAACACTCATCATAGAGAGGAGCATCCCACCAAAAGCAAAAGCAGAAGTCAGAGAACTATTCCAGAACATCGATACCGGACGCTTCAAATACATAGTGGTTGCATGGCTCGCATACTGGCATTACAGGAACTACGAACCGCCCCTCATCCCCCTGAGCGTCAGTCTTGCCGCAGGATTGTTCACGAAAAGGCCAAAAGAAGTCCAAAGTGACGAATTTGAGGTTTATCCTCCGTGATTTGCCCCGCCATTTGGCGGGGCCATCTTTCTTTCCATAACAGAATGAGACGAAACTTTCAGAGATACATCCCTCAAGATCCAATCTGGAAAGTTCTACCTCACTCTTGGGACTTTATCTTCCGTTCCAAGCCCCTTATCATGCCATAGAGCTTATTCAGATACTTGCTCTTGTACTGCTTTCCCTCCTCATCATAAACGACGTCCAGAATCTTTTCGATTACCTTGATTCTCTCCTCATGATCCTCGAATTGATCCACAGCCCAGTCCATGTCCCCCTTCAAAGAGGCAATCTCCCTTCGAAGTTTGGCAATCTCACGCCTGAGATCCTCGAGTTCTTCACGGATTTCCTCATCCCTCACCACCTATCACCTCCTTGAGCTTTTTCCTGTCAATTCGGACCACTTTGCGCTCACTCAAAACCCCTGCTTCCCTGAGCCTCCTGAGGACCCTACTCACTGTACTCGGACTTACATTGAGAATACCCGCGATTTTGCGGGAGGAGAATCCCTTCTGATACAGCTCCACCACAGTAACCAGCTTCCCTTCGTCCAACACAGGTGGCCTCCCCAACCGCTTACCCTTCTCTCTCGCACGCTTCAAGCCCTCTCTTGTTCTCCTTCGGATGAACTCGCGCTCGAGGTCGGCAAAAAGAGCCAGCAGAGTCGTCATTATCTTGAACTGCATGGCATCGGAAGTACTATCCAGGCCCTCCTTGACGGCGACAACGCGGACTCCCTTCCCCGTCAGTTCATTGAGAGTCAATATGACATCGCCGAGCGAACGCCCCAACCGGGTCAGCTCGGAAACCACGAGAATATCACCTTCCCGAGCCATTTCCAGTATTTTTGAGAAGCCTGGACGCTTCTTGGCGGGTACACCACCAGAAACACCCTCATCTTTGATTATCTCAAACTCCTCAATCCCCTTCTCAGAAAGCCAGCTCTTTACGCTCTCCATTTGACTGTCTATGTCCTGCTCATCCGTGCTCACTCGGAGGTACACGTACACCGTCATCTGCCCCACCCAAGTATGTATCATAAACATCGATATAAACTTTTGCACTATTGTATCAAAAACTTCAAAATGATAGATTTGACGTTTCAAAAATCTGAACGCAAGTATTTATGAAACATAAAGCCAGAACCGAGCCAATTTGACCCAACCGAACCAACGAAGCTCCCGCAACCCTTTTATCCACCAAGGTAGAAATCCCTCAACAGGTTGGTAGGGATGAATGAGAGGATAAAACCAGGCTACATCCTCAAGAGCACGAAATGGAAGGAGCCTTTTCTCGTCGAGATGGTGAACGAAAGTGGAGACACCATCATGGTAGGAGGCCACTACCTCAACTCCCGCAAGGCCGACCTCTACATACTGACGAAAGCGGACCTTGAGGAGATTGAAATCATCAAGAACCCTCTTGACTTCAAAGGAGACCCAGAAGCAGTTACCCTCGCAATTGAGGGAGAACGGTACCATTTCGCCTCACTCTATGACCCAATACTCGCGGTCAGCGTCTCGAAAATAGCACCCCTCCCATTCCAGATCGACGCGGTCTACAACCACATCCTCAGAAACCCCGAGATACGCTTCCTCCTCGCGGATGACCCCGGTGCCGGAAAAACCATCATGGCAGGCCTTGTGATAAAGGAGCTCAAGCTCAGAGGCCTGGCAGAGAGAATCCTCATAGTCGTTCCCGGCCACCTCGTACCCCAGTGGAAGAGGGAGATGAAAGAGAAGTTCCAGGAAAAGTTCACCATCGTCAACAGAGAGATTTTCCGGACGACGACAGACATTTGGAGACGTGAAAAACAGGTAATTGCCTCAATAGACTTCCTCAAGCAAGAGGACATCCTGAGGAGCCTTGAGAATGTTGATTGGGACCTCGTGATAGTGGATGAAGCCCACAAGATGGCCGCATACCGCTTCGGGAAGAAGATCCACCGCACGAAGAGGTACAAGGTGGGTGAAGTGCTCTCAAGGAACTCCACCCACATGCTCTTCCTCACTGCTACGCCCCACAAGGGAGACCCGGAAAACTTCCGTCTCCTCCTTGACCTCCTTGTTCCGGGTCTTTTCAGCGATAAAGAGATACTCCTTGAGGCAATAAGGAGAAACGAGAACCCCATATTCCTCAGACGTATGAAAGAAGACCTCGTGGACTTTGAGGGGAAGAAGATATTCAAGCCCAGGTATTCTCACACGGTGAACTTCAATCTCACTGACAAGGAGATCAGGCTCTACAACGACCTCTCCCGCTACATCCACTACCAGTACACAGTTCTCGAAGGGAGTAGGAGAAGCATAGTCTTCCCACTCGTGATACTCCAGAGGAGGTTCGCATCGAGCACGTACGCACTTCTCCAGTCCCTCCGGCGCAGAAAAGCACGCCTCAAGGAGTACCTTGAGAGCGGAGAGCTTGAGACCAGGGGTGTGCAACTCAACTTTGAAGACCTCCTTGAGCTTGAAGACGAGGAGGAGAGGGAAAGATGGAAGGCCGAGCTGAGGCTCGAAGGCCTTCCCATAGTGAGAAAGAGGAAGCTCATAGAGACCGAGATAAGAACCCTTGACGAGCTCATAAGGATGAGCGAGGAGCTGATAGCATCTGAGGAAGAGACGAAGCTCAAAAAGCTCAGAGAAACGCTGGACTTCATAGCGAGGGAACACGGTGAGAAAGAGAAGATCCTCATCTTCACGGAGTTCAAGGACACCCTTGAGTACCTCGTGAACAAGCTCCAAGAGTGGGGTTACACGGTTACCTTCATCCATGGCGAGATGGACATGGAAACGAGGCTTCAACGCGAGAAGGACTTCAGAGAGTGGGCCCAGGTTATGGTGGCCACAGAAGCGGCTGGCGAGGGAATAAACCTCCAGTTCTGCCACCTGCTCATAAACTACGACATCCCCTGGAATCCCAACAGACTTGAGCAGAGGATAGGAAGGGTGCACCGCTACGGTCAGAAATACCCAGTCCACATCTTCAACTTCGTGGCCAAAAACACGAGGGAGGGCATGGTACTTGAGAGGCTCCTCCACAAGATAGAGGAGATAAGGGAAGCCCTCGGGGATAAGGTCTTCGACGTCATCGGAGAGTTACTCGATGGGGAGAACCTGTACACCCTCCTTGCAGAAGTCGCCGTCATGCTCAGAGACCCGGACAGCGTCCTGAAGGAGGAAGAGCCAAAGCTCCAGCCAGAGGAGATCATGAAGAAGGCGGAAGAGCTTCTCGGAGAGAGCCTCGCGACGAAGCACATAGACCTGAGCAGGATAATGCAACTCCTTGAGAAGGCCGAAGAGAACCGGCTGTCACCGGAGTACCTCGAACTCTTCTTCATCAAAGCCATGAAACGCCTCAACGCGAGGATAAGGGAGAAGGAACCACACGTTTACTCGGTTGAGAGAACCCCCAGAGTCCTCAGGGAGATAGCGGAGAGGAAGCAGTACGGCACAGTGGAGCGCTCGTACAGGGCCATAACCTTTGACAAAGCAATCTCCGAGGAGAGAGACGACGTAGAGTTCGTCTCCTTCGGGCATCCGCTCTTCGAAGCTCTCCGCGAGTGGGTTCAGGAGGAGTACCTCAAAGAGCTCCAGCGCGGAGCGGTCTTCTACGACCCCAGGAATAGACTCCACGGCACCATCTGGTTCTTCGAGGGTGAAGTTCAGGACGGCTTCAACAAGACGGCAGGCAAGACGCTCGTGGCGGTCTACGACGATGGAGAGAGCCTTGAGGTCATAGACCCAAAGATAATATGGGACCTCGAACCGGCCAAAGATTCCCCCGAGGTGGAAGTTGAGTTCAGCCGGAGAGAGAACGCGATGATCTACGCCATGAAGGCCCTCGAAGAATATAAAGACAGGCTTCTCAAGGAAAGGAAGAGGCAGGCGGAGATAAAGGAAAAGTACGGGGTGAAGTCCCTCAAGAAGCTGATAGACGACCTCGACTACAAGCTGGCCGAGTACGAGATCCTCCCCCCGGAGGAGAAGAAGCGGTACGCCCTCACCATAAGGAACCTTGAGGAGAGGCTGAACCGTTATCGGAAGGCACTGAAGGAACTGCCGGAAAGAATAGCGAGGGAGACGAGCCTCATGGTAAGACCTCCAGTTTTCATCGGTGCCATCTACGTGCTCCCGAGGGGAGAGATGGGAGAGGATCCAGCCATAGAGGAGATAGGGATGCAGATAGCCATGGAGTACGAGAGGAGACAGGGGAGAACTCCAGTGGACGTCTCGAAGGAGAACCTCGGCTACGACATCTACTCTGAGGGCAACGGTGAGAAGAGGCATATAGAGGTGAAGGCGAGGGCAAGGCTCGGCGACGTCGAGCTCACCTGGAACGAGTACGTGACCGCGAAGAGGCTCCGCGACAAGTACTGGCTCTACGTTGTGGCGTATGCAGCCGAGAAGCCGACACTCTACATCATCCGTGATCCCGCTCACACGCTCAAGGTTGTGGAAAAATACGAGATAAGGTTCAAAGTCCCGCTTGATGAATGGAGAAAGAAGGGCAGGAAGGTTGAGGTCTGAGGAGGTGGTAGAATGGAAAGCGCAAACGGTGATGACTCAAACACAGACATCCAGATGATACTGGAGGAGCTCAAATTGATAGAAAGCAAGATACAGCAGTTCGATTCACAGCTTCACAGCATCACTCAGTTTGGCCTTCCACTATTGTTTACAATTGTATCAGTGGCAATGTTCCTCTATGATCGAAACCGAGTATTGGCAGGACTCGTCCTTATACTGGGTGGTTGGATAATGGGTACTGTCGGATTTATTGCCCGTAAGAATGCTCGTTATTTACGTGCTATGTCAGATCTCTCTTATGAGTTGGAAAAGAAACTTGAGTTCAAAATTACCCACACCATCAAAGAGACAAGGAAAACCCAATTCAATTGCCTCGAAGACAAAATATTTGATCCAAAATGGTACAGTCTCTTCAAATATCTTCTATTCATCGCTGGCTTATGGATAATTGCAAGAGCTTGGGGGTGAAATTGTGGAAGACAAACGCTTTATCGAGGTAGCCTTCCCGGTCAAGGCCGTAAGCGAAGAGTCCGCAAGGGAGAAGAACATAAGGCACGGCCACATCTCAACTTTGCACATCTGGTGGGCGAGACGCCCGCTGGCTTCTTCCCGCGCGACCAACTACGCCGCACTCATTCCAGCTCCAGAGGACGAGGAAGAGCTCGAACGGAAGAAGAGGTTCATAGCAAAGCTCTCGAAGTGGGAAAGTTCACTCGACGGGGAGGTCATAAGAAAAGCTCGGGAGGACATCATGGAGTACTTCAGGCAGGTACGCGATGACCCAAACCAGGAGAGGCCTCGCGTTCTCGACCCCTTCGCCGGCGGAGGCTCGATACCACTTGAAGCCCTACGCCTCGGCCTTGAGACGTACGCGGTTGACTACAACCCCGTTGCAGTTCTCATCCTCAAGGCCGTCCTTGAGTACCCCCAGAAGTACGGGAAAAAGAAGAAGGGAGCACTTGACCAGTGGATTTCAGGCAAGGGCGGAAAGGACTACGACCTCGTGAGGGACGTGAAGAAGTGGGGCGAGTGGGTTCTCAACGAGGCGAAGAAGGAGCTTGAACGCTTCTATCCCAAAGACGAAGACGGCTACATCCCGGTCGGCTACATCTGGGCAAGAACGATAACGTGCCAGAACCCGACCTGCGGGGCCGAGATACCCCTGATGAGGCAGTTCTGGCTGGCAAAGAAGAACAACAAGAAGGTGGCGCTCTACCCGTACGTCGAGGGCAAAGAAGTCAAGTTCAAGATAGTCGGCGACGGCTACGAGCCTATGCCGGAAGATTTCGACCCCTCGAAGGGGACGGTGAAAGGGGCGAAGGTCACCTGCCCCGTCTGCGGCATGACTCACGACGCGAACACCACGAGAAAGCTCTTCCGCGAGGGGAAGGCCGGCCAGAGGATGGTGGCGGTTGTCCTCTACCACCCGGAGAAGAGGGGTAAAATCTACCGCCTACCAACGGAGAGGGACATCAATGCCTACGAAGAAGCCAAAAAATACCTTGAGGAGAAGAGGGCGAAGCTCATGGAGGAGTGGGGGATTGACCCCGTGCCGGACGAGCCAACGCCTGAAGGCAGAGGCAGGGGGGCAGAGAGGGCATTTTCAGTGAGAAACTACGGACTGAACACCTGGGGAGACCTCTTCAACGACAGGCAGAAGCTCGCGCTGATAACCTTCGTCGAGAAGGTGAGGCAGGCCTACGAGAGGATGCTTGAAGAGGGCTATGACGAGGAGTATGCAAAAGCTATGGTGACGTATCTGGCGATTGTTCTTGACAAGTTCGTGGCTCGCTCAAATACACTATCTCGTTGGAATAATGTTGGCGAAAAAATAGAGTACCCTATTGGCAGGAGTTCCTTGGCAATAGTCTGGGATTACATTGAACTCCAAGCATTCTCCGAGGCAAGCGGAGGCTGGAATACAGGGCTTGAATACGTTGTAAATGTCATTGCTCATTGCTCCCAGTCTTCAGAGCGTTCCTCAAACATCATCCAAGGTTCCGCAACCTCACTACCATTCCCCGATGGTTATTTCGACGCTGTATTCACTGACCCACCGTACTATGACAATATTCCCTACTCCTACCTCAGTGACTTCTTCTACGTGTGGCTCAAGCGTACAGTTGGGGACCTTTATCCGGAGCTGTTCATAACCCCGCTCACGCCGAAGAGCAAGGAGCTCGTAGCTTACACCCAGAATCAAGACTGGGAAACGGCGAAGAGATACTTTGAGGAGGGAATGAAACAAGCACTCAAAGAAATCCACCGCGTCCTCAAACCGGGAGGGATCCTCGTGCTCGTCTACGCCCACAAAACCACAGAGGGCTGGGAGACGCTCATAAACTCGCTCCTCGACTCGGGACTCGTTCCAACGGCCTCTTGGCCTATTCATACGGAGATGAGAACAAGACTACGAGCAAGTGAATCCGCAGCCCTCGCCTCCTCAATCTACATAGTCGCCCGCAAGGTGGAGAAGCAGGGCGTCGGCTGGTTCGATGAAGTGAAGAGGGAGCTCAAGGCAAAGCTTGAGAAGAAGCTCGACCAGCTCTGGCGCGAGGGCATAAGCGGTGCCGACTTCTTCATCTCGGCCATAGGTTCGGCCATTGAGGTGTTCGGCAAATATGAGAGGGTTCTCGACTACGAGGGCAACGAGATAAGAGGTGACCGCTTGCTCCAACTCGTGCGCGATATGGTCAGCGACTACGCGATAAGACAGGTTCTCAGGGAGGACATCTCCTCCGAACTTTCTCCGCTCGCGAAGTTCTACGTGCTCTGGCGCTGGACGTACGGAGAGGCGAAGGTGGCCTTCGACGAGGCGAGGAAGCTCGCAACTTCCGTTGGCCTTGACCTTGAGAAGGAGTGGAACAGGGGCTTCATCGTGAAGGAGAAGGAGTTCATCCGCGTTCTCGGTCCGGGAGACAGGAAGCTGAAGGAGATAAAGGGCAACGACCTCATCGATGTCCTCCACAAGGCTTTACTCCTCTGGCAGGCCAACAGGAAGAGGGAGATGGTCGGCCTGCTCGCAGAGACCGGCTGGGGCGAGAAGGACGTCTTCTACAAGGTGGCCCAGGTCATCAGTGAAGTCCTCCCGAAGGACAGCAAGGAGAAGAAGCTCCTCGACGGCTTCCTCGCAGGCAGGGAGCACATAAGGAGGGCCATCGAGAAGGACGACTACTCGGTCTTCAACGGGGAAGATTCCAGAAAGCAGGAGACGATTGAGCGGTTCATAAAGGGCTGAACGCCCTACTCGGCTTTCTTTTCAATTTCGTCGAGGAGATAAACCACCTGGAGCTTTATCTCCGGGTTATCCGCTTTCAGTTCCTCAAGGACTTTCCGGGCGGTTCGTGCAAAGTTTTTGTCGAGGGTGTACAAAGTGCACGGCTCGTCTGTCTTGGCCGAGAACATCACCGCCTCGCTGAAGATGAGGGCATCGTAGTCGTCCTTGAATCTCTCCCGTACCTTGTCATAGATGTCTATCGCGGATTCAAGCTCCTCCGTCTGTAGCCTTATAATCCTGTGGGTACCGCCGAGTCTGTTTATCTTCGAGGTCTGCTCGATTATGAAGTCGTTCATCTCCCTGAGGAGCTTCACCCGCTTTCTGACGAGAAGAAGGCCCCTCTCCTCGGCGACTTTTACGATGTACTCGCAGAAGTTGAGGATTTGAGGCTCGGTTTCCCGGCAGATTTGGATCGTAAGCTCTCTGATGGCCCTTATCTCTTCCTCTTCGCTTGAGAACTCCATCTTGTTCGCTTTGCTTATGGCCTTCTTGAGCTTTGTGAGGGCACTGAAGGCTTTTTCGTAGAAAGTCTGTCGGAGCTCCTGGTAAACGGACTCCATTATGTCCATTCGACTGTCCTTGAAGAACTCTTCAACGAGCTTGTGGTTGGGGTCAGTATCGACGACTTTGGCCACTACGATGTTGGTGTCGACGAAGTTGGCCATTCCTTCCCCACCAGTTTGATGAGTTCCTCGACTTCCTCCGGGCTGGCGTCTCTTTCAAGCTCGGGAACCATCTCGACTATGTCCTTCCTGAGGAGGGGAATGTGCTCAAGCTTGCCGTTGAGTATCGCAAGTATCCTGAGGCTGAGCATGAGGATGTAGATTGAGAGCTCCGGGTTCTTCCAGTCCTCCAGCATCTTCTCGTAGAGCTTGATGAGGAGCGCTATTCCCTGGTCAAGCGTCATGTACCTCTCAAACTCTTCATCCGGCACCTCTGGATCGGAGGCTATCTCAAGGATGCTCTCCCTCATGGAGTTCAAAAGCCCCATCTGCCTCCTGATGTCGGTTCTTATTGAGTTCCTGAGCTCGTTCTCGTTGAGGATGTGCATGAGTTCGTCTATCTCGTCCATCACATCAGCGAGCTCTTCCTCGAATATCTTGAGCACTTCGGATTGGGCCTTGAGGTAGTGCATCCTGCTGGCTTCTTTCGGCAGTACCTGGGTTATTCTGGAGATGAGGACGTCTCGCTTCTCATCCAGAAGCTCTCTCAGGCGGGGGAGCGCCCTGAATCTGTGAGTCTGGTGCTTCTTCCTCACGTAGGGGATGGCAGAGAAGTAGGGGTCTATGGCGTCAAGTACCCCCATAAGCAGGTCATCGCTGTACTTATCGATCACAACCTCAGGAAGTGCCCAATGGCCTCTCCCGCTCTGAAGAGATCCCATGGTTCTCACTGTTTGCCATTCCGATGCGCTCCCTTATAAATAATTCCATCGAAGAATTCTGTCAATGAGGGTATGAGGGAACAGAAAAGCTTTTGTATCCGTGACACCTCGTAACACGAAATGGGTGACTGCCTCCTGAGGGGAATAGCGGGTCTTGTAGTTGTTGGGTTTATAGTACTGATGTTCCTCGTAACGACTTGGGAGTGGGGACTCGTTCAGCACGGAGCAACATCCGGGGAAAAAGTGACAATCCCGCTGAGCTTCTCAAATGATTCCAGCGCCTCAGTTCCAGCCAATACAGTGGAGAGTACTCCTTCGAGTGTCTTTTCTGGTGAGTCCAGGGAGCAGGTCCCTTCAACGTCGGAAGAGGCCGAACCACTCAACCTGAGCCAGGAAGAAGCTCTCCAGCTCAGGACAAGTCTCCAGAACTTCACCCAGAGCCTGTGGGAGAGCATATCCACGTACGGTTACGACAACGTTACGATTGTACTGGCCACATCTATCGCGTCCCTGCCCATGCTCCCCGAATGCGGGAACCTCTCGGGATACCAGAACCTTACCACATACAGCGAAGAAGTTTCAAACCTTACGGTGGCCCTCCACAAGTACAAAAATCTTGCAGAGGGTCTATCAAAGGATTACGGGATTGAACTGCCTTATTTGAATGAGGGAGAAATCAGAAGGCTCAAAAACACTCTCAAGCCCTCACAGGTTGAGGACATGTTTATGATGTGTTCGTTTGCTCGTGACTACAACAGACTCATCATAGCCGCTGGACAAGTGGTTCCAGGAGATAGAGGCACGTACTCAGCTTTCTACGAGAGGCTCTTTGTAGTGGGACTGGAGCTTATATTCATGAAGGAGAACGTTGCTTACAAGGTTTCGTACAAGCTTGTGGGTAATCTTCTATGGAAGACCCGCCTCTTCCACGTGATATACCGCTATGGAGGGAGTACAGCGCTCAAAGTCGTGATGAGCACAATGCACTGGGAAAGCCGGGGACTTATAAACCGGTACTTTGAGGCCTTTGGAGACAATCCGGAGATGGTAGAGGAGCTCATTTCAAAAGTTGACAATCCAGACTGGGTTCAGGCTCAAGTGAGCTCTCTGGGGAAGCTACTCGGAAACAAGACCAAGGAACTCATAGGGAACAAAACGGACCTCGTGGATAAACTCAAGGGTCTCTTTGGGTCGGATGATGGATGAGCAACCGGAAAGCCCAAATACTCCCGAGGGTATATGGTTCGGAGGTGTAACCATGGAGTTGAAGCCGTTTTACCAGATCGCCATTCCCCACGATGACATAAAGGAAGGAAGGTTCACCCTTGATACTTTTGCCGCTGACCTCTGGAGCGTTTATCAGAACAAGGGGCCCGAGGACTACAGGAACCCGGAGCTCTTCTGGGAGAGAACGTACATAACGAGTGGGTTGAGTGCTCTCCTGGACATAGCGAGGAAAAGGCTCCTCGAGGGCGTTGGGGATGCGGTGATACAGCTCCAGACCCCCTTTGGTGGGGGTAAGACACACTCGCTTATAGCACTCTATCACAAGGCCCGGGAGTGGGGCGCGAATGTGGTCGTTCTCGACGGAACTGCCTTTGACGCGAAGGAGGTCATCCTCTGGGAGGAGCTTGAGCGCCAGCTCACGGGCAGTGTAAGGCGCCTCAAGGGCAACGTCGCCCCGGGGAAGATAAAGCTATCAGAACTCCTCGAGGAGAAGGCTCCAGTGCTGATTCTCGTTGATGAACTCCTTGAGTACATGGTAAAGGCCGCTGGGGTAAGGGTTGGAGAGACCACCCTCGCCGACCAGACACTTGCCTTTATCCACGAGCTCACTGAGGTCGTGAAGTCCACCGACAGGGTTCTTCTCGTCATGACCCTCCCGTCCAGCATTCTTGAGCACTACTCGGAGAAGGCTGAGGAGTACTTCCAGAAGCTCCAGAAGATAGTGGGGCGCTCTCAGAAGGTGTTCACTCCAGTACAGGAGGAGGAAGTCCACGACGTCATCAGAACGAGGCTTTTCAAGAGGATTGACGAGACCGAGATGGAGGCAGTCGTGAAGCGTGTGGTAGAATACCTTGAGAAGGAAGGCCTCATCCCGGAGGGCCTCAACGCCTACCAGTACCGCCAGAGGTTCCTCCGGAGTTACCCCTTCCAGCCGGAGGTCATTGACGTTCTCTACCACCGCTGGGGTAGTCTGCCGAAGTTCCAGAGAACAAGGGGTGTGCTGAGGCTTCTCTCAATAGTGGTCCACTCGCTCATCGGAAGGGATGTATCCTTCATCAGGCTATCTGACTTCGACTTGAGTGTCAAGACGCTCAGGGACGAGCTCATAGACATCATAGGGGAGAGCAGGTACTATTCCGTCCTTGATGCGGACATTCTCTCGCCCAACTCCGGCGCAAAGCGGGTTGACAGGATGGTCGGAGAATCCTACGAGCACTATCGCGTGGGGACGAGAGCGGCCACTGTCATCTTCATGTACTCCTTCTCAGGCGGAGACGTGAAGGGAGCCACCACGAAGGAAATAAAGCTCTCCTGTGCCGATACAAGGTACTCGAGTAGTATAGTGGGAGACGCCATCCTCTACCTCAAAGACAATCTGCTCTACCTTCACTACCGCGATGGTCGGTACTTCTTCAGCCTTGAGCCAAGCCTCAACAAGCTCGTTGTGGACGAGATGAACAACGTGAGCGAGGAACAGATAAGGGATGTTGAGCACGAACTGCTGAAGGGTCAGCTCAAGGGCAGATACTTCAAGGTCTATCTGTGGCCGAGTAAACCGGTGGACGTTCCTGATAGCGATCCAAGCTTGAAGCTCGTTGTTCTTCCTGAGTATGACAAGGAGAAGGTTCTCCAGATTCTGCAATCTTACGGCGGTAGCGAGAGGGTTCACAAGAACACCCTCATCTTCCTCGTTCCAAGGGAGACGGAGAGGGCCAGTTTCAACAGGCTCGTGAGGAGGTATATTGCATGGAAGACCATCGACGAGAAGGCAAAGAAGGGTTCTCTGGAGCTCACTTCAGAGCAAAAGGATGACGTGAAGGAGAATTTGAAGCGGGCAAGAGAAGACATCGTTCAGAAGATAGCAGAGCTTTACAGGCTCGTACTGCTTCCCACTCGTGGCGGCTACGAAGAGCTTGACCTCGGCATGAAGCCCGTGGGCATCAAGAAGACCATCGAGGAGCTCGTCTACGAGAAGCTCAGAGAAGAGGGTAAGCTCGTCGAGAAGATGGCTCCAGTGGTCATCGAGATGAAATACTTGGACGGGAAGGGGTATATCCCAACGAAGGCACTCTACGAGAGCTTCCTCAAGACCCCGGGGATGCCACTCTTGAAGAGTAAGAGCGTGCTTATAGACGCGATACGGCAGGGGGTAAGCGAGGGGCGCTTTGGATTGGGGTACCTCACGGGAGAGGAGGTAACCTGCGAGTACCTTGGTGAAAGGCCTACGGTTACCCTTGACGAGAAAGAGGTCATCGTGAACAGGAAGTACTGCGAAGAGCTGAGGGAGAGAGCAAAGGCTGAAGCTGAGGCAGAAGCTCAAGCTATAGCTCAAGAAAAAGCTACAGCTGAGAGCGTAGCTGGAGCTCCTGAGGAGGAATGGAAGCCTCCAGCAGTCAGGGACAAGCAGGCCATGCTTGTGCCCTCGGAAACAGAGGGAAGAAAAGAAGTTGTGGAAAGCCAGGTAGAGTCCATTCACCTGCACCTGACACTGGGGCCCGGAACTGGAGGGCTGAGGGACATATTGAGGGCGTTGAACCTGCTGAAGAGCAAGTTTGAGAGAGTTACCATCGAGATAAAGGCGGAGAATGGGAACATGAGCCCGATGGAGTATGAGAATCTGCTTGAGACGTTCAGACAGCTGGGTATTGACGTTGAGGAACTTGGGAAGGAGTAATCTTTTCTCTTTTGCTCCCCTTATAAGTAGCTGTGAGGGATTTGATTCACGAAGCACGATCCACCAACATATTCAATGGCATCAATAGAGATAGCCCCTACACTACCCCACCTCGTACATCAGGAGTCGTGAATCGACCCGATGGTTACTATTATTGATCTCCCTGTTCGTAGTTTATCCCCAGTTTTGAGGGAATTGTCCTTCAGTATTGAGACGAAAAAGTTTTTATATAGTGTGCGCACACATAATGTTGAGGTGAAATCAGATGGGTAGGTACAATCTGTACATACCTGCATCCACAAAGTACCTTCTCAGAAGGGCTTCAAAGAGGTTTATGACTACCCAGGTAGAGCTGGCAAAAAAGATAGCCCGTGGTGAGATCACTATTGATGACATAACCTATTGGGGCCTTGATTTGAAAGACAAGGAGAGGATAAGGTTTCTCAAGGAAACAGAAGAAGAATTCTCCTTCAAGGCAGTCTTTCCGGTTCGTACGGACAATCCAAAGGGGATACGGGAGTACATAAAGGCCGTAGATGCAATCGTGGGCGATGTTGTGAGGGAGTTCTACAACAATCATGAAGATCTTGTCGCTTCTCTCAACTATGTCTCAATAGCCATCCATAGGATAATGAGGGAAGATGGACTTACGGAATGGGACAAAAAGCACCTTGCATGGCATGTAGAAGAGATTCAGAGGCTTCTCAGGGGTGATGGGCAATGATGCCGAAGTACGCCAGTCTTATCAGCGACGAAGACAGGGCAATCCTCGAAAACAGGGAAGCTCTTTCTGGCATGATAAAGAAATACTTGGAGTTTCTCTATGAGAACACGAACCAAGAGTACTGGTTCGAGATAAGAATTCTCGGGATGGATGAAAGCGTAAAGCGTAGGATGTTCAGAATCAAGGACATTGGAAGGGCTACGAATTACATCATCAGAGAAATGAACTCGGACAGCAGAATAAAGGGTATATATGTCACGATAAATCCAGCGGGAGGTCAGAAGGAGGGTTCCTTTACGAACGATGACATACTTGAAGTGATAAACCTGCCAATTGATGTGGATGTCTTCCACAATAGGGCCCCCTCTGGGGTTGAGATATCAGCCGTGAAGGAAGCGATAAAGAGAGCTGTTCAGAAGCTGTTTGGGAAGTACAACTTCAGGTACATGCTGGTTTTCTCAGGCTTTGGCTTCCATGTGTATCTCAAGGTAAATCCCGTAGAGGTTGGGGACAGAAACTGGCAGGCGGCTTTTCGGGAAGTCGGGAGGGAACTCGCAGACGAGTTTGAGAGGGTTCTCAAAGAGAGTATAGACCCCAACTACGTCTATCTCGTCGAGAATGCCGTAGACAAGAGCGTGTACAATCCCTCGCGCATTATGAGAGTTGCTTGGACCGTGAACAGGCGTGAGATAGCTGGAACAATCTACGAGTCCGTTTCAAAGATAGTTGAAGTTTCTGGAACAAACAGGCTCGAAATTGAGGGACTTATTGAGAAGAAGCTCCGGGAAGGGATCACAACGCAGGAAGAGCTTCACATTGAGAATAGGGGCAACATAAGGCTCAACAGCGAGGAAAAAGACGCCTTGGTAGAAGTCCTGAAAAAGTACTACATGCCGGGCAGGAGGCACAATCTCATCCTTGGATTTGCCGCCTTTGCCTGGCACCGGGGGATTCCAGTGGAGGATACACTCGAAGTTGTGAGAAGAGTGTACATTGAGACCCAGGATAGTGATCCATGGGAGGACCGGGAGAGAGCAGTTCTGGATACGTACTCGGCGACGCTGAAGAACTACAAGAGCTATCTGGGGAAAGGTACCATCTGGGAGCTCAACAGAGCACTCCGCTCTTACTACCAGCGAGCAATGAGAAAAACAGGGGATAAGCCAAGTGAGTACTCTGTAACAAGTGCTCGGAGAGTTCTCTCCAATAATTTTGACCTTCTTGAGTGGCTTATCGAACGCACCTCCGATATAATCAAGGAAGTGGACGAACGGAGCGGTAAGGTGACATATAAGGTCTCGTTTACCGTGGAGACAGCTGGAAAGGTTGAGACGATCGTTCTCAAGAACAAGGAGCGGACAGAGAAGGAAAAGATGTTCTACTCCCTCAACGAGGACTTTATGGCTCATTTCGGGGTTTACATCGTTGATCCGCTTTCAATCAGGAATCTCAACAAACAGGAAAGGAGAAAGTTCAACGACGTTCTCGCCAAAATAATGCTGGATTACTATGCATTCGTTACAAGAAACGCAAAGGAGATTGTAATAGAAGAGTACGAAGATGTCAAGAATGGTTTCCTGAATATCATCGAGACTGAGGTCTTTTGGATAGTGAAAATCGACGAGCTGAATTCAATAAGCGGAGACCGTGTAGATGAGCTGTTCAGGAAGAGGATAATGATCTACGCCGAAAACGAGAACAGAATCTACTTCGATCCTCACCTTCTCGAGTACGGATCTGACACCCGTGGATTCGCCAGAACTCTTGCCAAGTTCCTTCACAGAATGGGTATTATTGACAAGAAAACTTGGAGAGAAGTCAGACGGAGCAAATCTTTGAAGAATGGGAGGCATGTATACCTCTATTATCTGATTTCAGACAGATTCTTTGACTTCCTTGAGAAAGAGAACGCCATAAAGCCTCCCATAAAGACCATTGATGAGTACTTGAATGAACAGGAGTACTT
Source organism: Thermococcus sp. MAR1 (assembly GCF_012027305.1). Classification (NCBI taxonomy): domain Archaea; kingdom Methanobacteriati; phylum Methanobacteriota; class Thermococci; order Thermococcales; family Thermococcaceae; genus Thermococcus; species Thermococcus sp. MAR1. The sequence goes on along the minus strand of NZ_SNUF01000003.1, from coordinate 183,564 downwards.
GGATCTTGATGAGATTGCCGAGAAGGGTGTTACAGCATGAACGCTCAGATAACCATTCTGGGGCCTCCAGGGACAGGAAAAACCTCTGCTCTCTTCAATCTTTACAAGTACTTTACCGGAGACGTTTCCAAAGACGTTGCCAACTTCGTGCAACGATACGGCCTCAACAAGCTCATCATGAGGAGGGATTACACGGGCGATGAGGTTCTCTTTCTCACCTTTACAACTTCTGCGGTCAGGGTTCTGAAAGAGAGAGGAATTTACAACGCGTACACTCTGCATAGTTACATCACAAGGGTTCTTATGCGGAATAAACTCCTCACACCCGCAGGATTCATGAGAGAGCCATTTATTGCCGCGATGATGGAAATGAACTATGGCTATGACTTCAGGGATCGGTTCAGTTCACACCCGTCGAACGTTGCCGAGATAAGGTACAACTACTATTTCAACGTCTATTATGATAAAGACAGCAATGAAATCCTCAAAATCGTAAAACAACAGGAGAAAGACGCCGTGTACCAGAGAATAAGGGACTACGTAGCATGGAAGGAAGAAAAGGGCATTTTTGACTATGCGTCAGTTCTCAGATACTTCCTTACAACCACTCCTGCTACACTCGCTCCAGAAAAGGAGGGCAGTGAGCCCAGGGTCATGATAATGGACGAAGCTCAGGACTTCAGTCCTCTTCAATGGGCAGTCGTGAAGAGGTTGAGAAGCATTGGTCTCCTTGACTATGTCGTTGCAGCTGGAGACCCGAATCAGTCGATATATTCATTCCAGGGGGCTGACCCTTCCGAGTTTGCAAATTTTATGGCGTCCGGTACAGTTGTTGTATTGAAGAAAAGTTATAGGCTACCCAAGCACGTGTACAACAAGGCGGAGATGCTCACACGGTGGCTCGGGGTCCACTTCGAGTATGAGCCACGTGAGGAACCTGGTAAGGCCATCACAGAGTACCTGAAAAAGTCCAATCTCCTCAAGATGGACAGAACAACCGGTGATAGAGTAATTCAGATTCTTGAAAGCATTATGGATGAAGATAAGACCGTGTTCGTCCTTACACGAACAAACAAGCAAGCGAGAGAGATTGAAAAGTACATCATCGAGGCAGGATACAGAGTCTCAAGAATAAAGAATGACGACAGTCTTTATGACCTTCTTGAGGAAGTCATCGCCTTCGAGGAGAAAAGGAGCATTGGGCTGAGGCTGTTCTTCGCTGTAACTTCTCTGAATGAGGAAGGAATTCGTCTTCGATCACTGTTCAAAACGCCTGTAGATGCTATAATAAAGGTCGAAGAATGCCTTACTGGAGAGGAAAGCTCCAATAATGAAGACAATGGAGCCGGAGAGTGCTCTGATGACGTTCTATCCCTTGCGAGGTTCATTGAGAACCATTATCTTGATGTCCTTGATCCGGAAGAGAAGCGTGTTTTGGCTGGGCTCAGAAAGAGGAGGAATGGAAAGATAATCTACGTGGACACGATGCACGCCGCAAAGGGCGAAGAGGCCGATGTTGTCATTGTCATTGATTTCGTGAATCGTAAGATCGAAAAAGAGATTCAAAGGGATGAGAATGCTCTGAAGGAAGAGGTAAGGGTTCTCTACGTTGCGATGACTCGTGCGAGAGAGAGTCTTTATGTTCTCACGAGCAAGTCAAAGAGGTCTGTGTTGGGGTACGTGAGGTTTTGAGTTCTGGTGGGGGGCAATAGCCCCCCGGCCATACGTAGCCACAGGATGATGGCAAGATGCTATTCACGCGGCCACCTCGAGGTGACCATCGGCTATTGCACATCATCGAAATAAAACTTGCCTTTGTATCAGTCAATTTTTGAGATGGAGGCTTGTAAGAGGCAAAAATAAATATGACCGTCGGCCAAAATAGTATCAGTTTTGTGATATTTTTGCGCATTGGGGGTGAGGACTTTGAGGAAGCGCATATGTATCACAGTGAGCGACCAAATAATTGCTTTTTTGAATGAGAACGACATTCAGAAGTCTGCATTTTTTGAGGCAGCAGCTCTTTTGTATATGGCAATAATGTCAGGAACGCAACAAAATCAAAATTTCTGGCGGGCCGGGCGGGATTTGAACCCGCGACCTTCGGCTCCGGAGGCCGACGCCCTGTCCTGACTAGGCCACCGGCCCACGCCCATAGGTATTCCCCGGGTGAATTTAAAAACCTAATCACCCAGACGAATGGACCACAATGTTCATTAAGGCATTGAAAAGCACAAAAACTTTTTAGCCTGGGCACCCTACACAGAACAGGACGAAGGAGGAATGAACCATGGAACCGCATGAATTCAAGCTCACCGAGGAGGGTATAAAGGCCGTTCTTCCACCCCTTGAAGCCGAGATAATGGAGCACATGTGGAAGGTTCAGGTTGCCACCGCCGGCCAAGTATACGAGTACATGAAGGTGAAGCACCCGGACATAAGGCGCTCCACCATAAGCATCCTCATGAACCGCCTGTGCGAGCGCGGCCTTCTCAAGAGGAGTGTTGAGAAGGGCAGAGGCGGGATGAGATACGTCTACTCAATAACGACAACCAGGGAAGAGTTTGAGGAGAGGGTTGTCCAGAGCATCCTAGACGCACTAATGACAAACTTCAAGGAGGCGACCTACGCGTACCTGTCCAAAATCAAGAAGTGATGAGAAATGCTGTTCATCATCATGGTCCTTGAAGTCCTGCTGGCGGTAATAGCCCTAAGGGAGCTGGGCCTTAAGATAGCCATGGCCGCCTTCGGCTCCATAGTGCTTCTCTACTTCTGGGTCTCAACCAAGGACGTCAAGGGCAACTACGTGACCCTGCAGAGGAGCGAGATACCCTGGCTCTACGACGGCATCGCGGAGATGGCCAAAAAGGCAGGGCTCCCAATGCCCAAGATATACATCCTGGACGACTACATACCGAACGCGTACTCGTTCAAAAACACGATAGTACTTTCCCTCGGTCTCTTTGAGGTGCTTGACAGGGAGGAGATACTCGCAGTTGCTGCCCACGAACTGGGCCACATAAAGAACGGTGACACCAAGGTATTCCCGGTACTGGCGTACGGCAGGTACCTGATGATGGTCTTCACGGGAATACTGATACTCCTCGCCCACAGGCCGAGCATTACGCTGGCGGCGTTGCTCCTCTACGCTCTCTACGAGGTCGCCAGAGCGAACTTCCTCAAGGGCAGGGAGTTCTTGGCGGATGAATCGGCACTCCGGTTGCTGGAGGTGCCCATGAGTCTGAAGCATGCCCTTGAGGAGCTCAAGTACTACGAGGACCTCAGGGCCGATGTAAGGCTGAGCGCCGTGCCCAGCATAGAGCCATCCATAGAGAGGCGCCAGAAGGTCCCGAGAATAGAAACCCATCCGAGCTACGATGAGAGGATATTCAGGATACTCGTCGAGATTCACGGCAACAACATGTTCAACAGGAGAATGCAGTGATGCCTTATGGCGGTGGAGATAGTACTGGACAGGGAAAGGGCCGAGAGGATAAAGCGCATACGGCCCACCAAGGACGAGTACTTCATGCTCATAGCCAAGCTCGTATCGCTCAGGGCGACCTGTCCGCGCCTGAGGGTTGGAGCGGTAGCGGTCAAGGACGGCTACATTTTAGCGACAGGCTATAACGGTGCACCGAGGGGCATGGAGCACTGCATAGACGCCGGATGCCTCATCGTCGACGGCCATTGCCACAGGGCCGTCCATGCAGAACAGAACGTCATAGCGATGGCGGCCAGAAAAGGGATAAGCCTCGAGGGGGCGACGCTTTATGTCACCCACTTTCCCTGTGACACCTGCTTCAAGCTGGTCATCAACGCCGGAATTCGGGAGATAGTCTACGAGGAGATGTACCCCAACGAGGCGACTGAGATTCTCCTGAAGGAAGCGCAGGAAAAAGGAATAGTCAGGATAAGACAGTTCAGGCTCCCGAAGGAGAGAGTACGGGCCTTTTTGGAGGAGCTCTTCGGGGAGTTCGCAGATTAGAGCTTCTCCTCGATTTTCTCTAGTCTTCTGTTCATCTCCTCAAGTTCGATGGCGATTTTCCTCGTCAGCTCAGTTATCTCCCTCTCAGTCCTGTCCACGGCAAGGTAGACCTTGAATATCATCAGGTACGCCAGCCCTATGGCAACGACGAAGAGCGAATCAAGGCCCCTTCCGAGACCCAGGAGTCGCTTTATCGTCATGGCTATCTCGATGGGGAATATTGAGACCACCAGGAGGCCGACCAGGATGGCTCCCCAGAACAGGAGGTCACCCCACTCAAGTTCCCTCTTTCCATATTTGCCAAGCACGTAGAGCATCAGGGCCAGTACAACTGCTATGGCTATGTACTGAACCGCGTACATCACAATCACCTCAGTTTGTCAAACAGCAGGTTGAGGGCTATCTTAACTCCCTCCAAGATGTTTGTCCCCTTCTTCATCGAGTACTCCGTGTAGACGGCACGGATGGGTACCTCAACGATGCGGCACTTATTTCTCGCCGCTTCAATTATAATCTCGCTCGAAACAGCGTAGCGGTCGCAGGTTATCCTTATCCTGGCGGCACAGTCACGGCTGAAGCATCTCAGCCCGCTCTGACTGTCGCTGACGTATTTTCTCGCAAAAACGGCAGTTATTGTGTCCAGGACAAAGTTTCCAAAGCGCTTCACAAAGGGCATCTGGCTGGTGTCGCCCTTGAGCCTCGAACCAACGGCAAAGTCGGCTTTTCCCTCGGCGACGGGCTTCATAACGCGCAGGGCGTCGCTCACGAGGTGCTGGCCGTCGGCGTCGAATGTTAGTATGAGCCTGGCCTTCTGCCTAAGGGCGTAGGTGATTCCAGTCCCCAGTGCACCGCCCAGGCCCCTGTTGACGAGGTGGGTAAGAACGTGAACGCCCTTCGAGCGGGCTATCTCCCGGGTTCTGTCACGGGAGCCATCGTTGACAACGACTATCTCATCCCGCCTGAAGTACCTGAGCAGGTCGTCGAGGACGGCACCGATGGTCATCTCTTCGTTGTAGGCCGGCACAACAACGTAAGTGCTTAGAAGGTTTTCCAGGAGTCCAAGGAGTCCCCCCATGTCTTCAACATCAAAATCCGGGGTTGAGTCAACTGAAAAGCTCATCCTCCCGGCGGTGTGGCCCGTTATCATAACGCTCAACGCACCGAGCTCCCTGGCCGGGAGTATGTCGTAGCCGTGGTCGCCAACCACTAATACCTTGGTCGGTTCAAGGCCAAAGGCCTCGATTATCCGCCGAAGCTGTCCTGGATTGGGCTTGAGCTCGTCCGGCGGAACATCGTCACGGGTGGAGACAACCTCAAAATAGCCACTCACTCCATGCATCTCCAGCGCCTTAAGGGCCGCCTTCCGGGAGCTCCGGGTCATTATCGCCATCTTGACGTTCCTTTTCCTCAGAAAGTCCAGAACTTCCAGAACGCCTTCAAAGAGAAAGCTATCACCTATCCTCTCTGTTTCGAGCTTCACAAGGATTGAGTAAAGCTCCCCGAAGTCCCTTCCAGTCTCCTGAGATATTCTCAGCAGATTCTCGTACATCGGCGTCATGTCGCCGATTATCTCCTTAGGGATTCCCATCTCAACGAGCCGGGACTTGAGCTCTTCCTTGATCTCGGCAAAAGGCTTAGGTGCACCGACCAGCGTTCCGTCAAGGTCAAAGACCACCAGTTTCACGTCCATGTTCTCACCGAAGGGTTTATTTTTGGCTTGTTCTAAGGGGATTGGGTGTCTAAGATATGATGGCTCCAGTCCTTATAGGTTTAACCCTAACGCTCATCCTCACCCCTTACGTAGCGGGGAGAATGAAGAGGGCTGGAATCATTGGGAGAGACATTCACAAAATGGACCAGCCGGAAGTGGCGGAGATGGGTGGTATAGCTGTTCTTCTCGCCGTCCCTCTGGCGCTCTCGCCCTTCATGGACGAGGAAATCGTGAGGGTTCTCACGGTCTTTCTGCTCTTCGGAGTCGTTGGGATCATAGACGACCTCACTAATCTGAGGCAGCTCCACAAGGTCTTTCTATCGCTCTTGGTCTCAATTCCGGTGGCGTTTTTCGGCATCTCACCGGAGGTGGACATCTTCGGCTACGCGCTCAACCTCGGCATCCTGTACCCTGTCTTCGCGGTGCTCTTCGTCACCGGCTCGGCGAATTTAGTTAACATGCTCGCGGGATTCAACGGGCTGGAGATAGGCACTTCCGCAATAATCCTCGGAGTTCTGGCCGGGATAACCGATGGGGATGCAAGGCTCATTGCCCTCGCTGGCATGGGGGCAACCCTCGGGTTCCTCTGGTGGAACCGCTACCCTGCGAGGGTTTTTCCGGGTGACACCGGAACGCTCAGCGCCGGCGCCCTGATAGGTCTTGTCGCCATCACCGGAAAGGCAGAAGTTTACGCCGCGTTGCTTCTGATTCCCCACTTCCTCGACTTCGCCATAAAGGCAACGGGTGTTCGCTTCGGCGTGAGGAGGCATGGGAGAACGAGGGTTCTCCCAGACGGAACGCTTCAGGCGCCGCCGTACCCCAGCTTCCTGGGGACAATAATGAGAAGAGTTAAGGTGACGGAGCCCAAGCTTGTGGCGATTGTGTGGCTGATAGAGCTCACTCTTGGCCTTCTCGTTTGGGCTCTTCATCAATTACTTTGACCATTCCAAAGCCGTAGCGGGTCTTTTCGCCGAAGCCGTTCTCGTAGCCGAAGCGGGCTATCTCAAGGGAACCGTGGTAGCGGAATATCATGAGGGAGCCGCGGTAGTAGGTGTCCCTGACGAGAATCCTGACGGGCTTGAACTTGATGACATCAATTGTGAAGTCCCTCTCCTCCGGCATGGTGCCCATTATCGCCGAATACCTCATTAGCATTACCTTGCGGAGCTTGTCAAAGAAGGCCCCCTCATTCGGGTAGAGGTCCCATATCTTCATCTTGTTGCCGCTGAGCTTGACGGTTCTAACCATTATTGGACTGAGCGTTGAGAAGAGCGCCCCGTCCTTTATGCGGGGTTCCTTAAGGATCTTGATGTCGTCCGCTATGAAAGCTGCATCGCCCAGCTGGAGAACTGGACTGTCAATAAAGCCCTCCACAACGGCCTTTATCAGCTCGCTGGAAGACGAGGAGACATAAAGGGAAACATCGTCGGAGAGCACCTTTATTCCCCTGTCTGGTAGAAGTTCACGCTTCCTAACCATGATGCGGGAGAAGGTGAAGTAATCAACGTGACTTACCTCGGCCTCCCGGGCTATTTCGGGTGAAACTATAGCCATCTTTTCAAGAAGCTGAGCGTAAACGTCATAGTTATAATTGAACGGGAGAATCGTGCCCTCCTTTGCGGGCCTGAACTTTATCTCAACTCTCATTACATCCCACCCCTTGCTATAACCCCTTTATAGTTGGTACTCGAAGTTAATAAGAATTTCGCAAATAAACCATGGTTCCATTACTTCAAAATTAAGTCAGGAAAAATCCGCACATCCCGTACCAAAGGTATATAAAGCCGGGTACCCCAGAGCATGCATGGGAAAGATAGAGTTAAAAAGACCCTTCTACACAGTTTTAGATGTGAGAGGTGAAAAATATGAGCGTTGAAGACGTCGGAGTTAAACCATCGGACGAGTACGATGATTACATCATGTACCTCAAGAGGAGAATCAGGCAGCTCGAACTCCAAGTGAGAACCCTGGAGGCAGATAAGGAGAGGCTGGAGAGAGAGCTCTCCCGTCTCAGAATGGAGATGTCCCGGCTAAGGCAGCCCCCGGCATTCGCGGGCACGCTCCTCGAGGTGCTCGACGAGGACAGAGCGATAGTCCAGAACTTCAACGGACCGCGCTTTGTCGTCAGGATAGCGCCATGGATTGAGCGCGAGAACCTTAAGCCGGGTTCGAGGGTTGCCCTCGACCAGAGGACGATGGCAGTTGTGGAGCTCCTCCCCAGCGAGAAGGACCCGAGCGTTCTCGGCTTCGAGGTCATCGAGAGGCCGGAAGTGAGTTACAGGGACATCGGCGGCCTGGACAAGCAGCTGCAGGAGCTAAGGGAGGCCGTGGAGCTCCCGCTCAGGCATCCGGAGCTTTTTGAGAAGGTAGGAATTGAGCCGCCGAAGGGCGTCCTCCTCTACGGTCCGCCGGGCTGTGGGAAGACCCTCATGGCAAAGGCCCTCGCCCACGAGGTCAACGCCACATTCATAAAGGTCGTCGGCAGCGAGCTGGTGAGGAAGTTCATAGGCGAAGGGGCAAGGCTGGTTCACGAGTTATTTGAACTCGCCAAGGAGAAGGCCCCGACCATAATTTTCATAGATGAGATAGATGCAATAGGAGCGAAGAGGATGGACGAGACCACCGGCGGCGAGAGGGAGGTCAACAGAACCCTGATGCAGCTCTTGGCTGAGATGGACGGCTTCGACCCAAGGGGCAACGTGAAAGTCATAGCGGCAACCAACAGGCCGGACATCCTCGATCCAGCTCTGCTGAGACCCGGCAGGTTCGACAGACTGATAGAAGTTCCGCTTCCAGACTTCAAGGGCAGGCTGGAGATACTCAAGGTGCACACGAGGAAGATGAACCTCAAGGACGTCGACCTGCGCGTAATCGCGGAGATGACCGATGGGGCCAGCGGTGCGGACCTGAAGGCCATAGCGACCGAGGCCGGAATGTTCGCCATAAGGGCGAGGCGCGAGTACGTCACCCAGGAAGACTTCATGAAGGCCATCGAGAAGGTCTTCGGCGCGGAGCAGAGGCTCGCCCAGCAGATAGCCATGCACGAGGTCATGTATGGCTGAAGGCAACTTTCACCGCAACTTTTTTATCCTTTGTTGTGGTAGTTCTGCAGGTGGGAGGGTTGAGTAAGGGACACCTCTACGTTCTGGGTGTAGCCATCATCGTAGTGATCCTTACCATCGCGAGCCAAGTACCCATGACACTCGAACCCCATCTCTCTAAGGTATCGTACACCGATTCAGAGAATCCCACCAGCTGGGTGGGACGGGACGAGAGCCTGAGGGCAAACTTCAGCGGGCATTTTTACGTCGTAATCACGCGAAGCTTCGACAAGATACGCCTCTGGATAACCCCTAGGGAAGGTGCGAGGACGCTCTACATACGGGTGGTGGTAAAAAGGGAGTTTCTAAACGCCCTGTACCTTGAGGTCGAGCCTCCCTGGTACGGAAAAGTTGAGATCAGCAGAGCGGAAAGCCAAGAAGGAATGACCTACCTCATTCAGGTCAAAGACCTCGGTGAAGCGGGAGAAGGAACATACGAGCTGACGTTTTTGGATCGGGCACCCGAAGAGAAACTCTTAATGTGGGTTACCGTAGAAGTCCGAGACGGCCTCTTCAAATACAAGGGGACGCTCTCAACGGTGGTGCTTGAACCGTTTTATGCCCCAAACTGTACTGGCTGATCATGGCAAGCAACTCACTCCTCCAGTTTTATCAGCGCCCACGCCAGCAGGTACATAGCCGGTATCGACAGGAAAGCCTTTTCGTAGCCGAAGTGATCTATCAGGAGACCGACGGCATAGGGGCCGACGGTTGCACCAAAGAACCCGACCATGTTGACGAAGCCCATGACTGAACCGAGGTTCTCTCCGGTGGCCTTTTCTGACGTGTAGGCCGTGACTATGGCGCCTACCGAATAGAACGCCAGCCCCAAGGGGATTATGACCCACGGAGAGGCCGTTAAGGCAAGGATCAGCGTGAGGAATGCGTTGAGACCGAAGACCACCGTTATGCTCCTCCTCCCGATTCTGTCGTAGAGGCCGCCGCCGAAGAGAGAACCTGCGATCCCTATGACGGATAGAAGGGAGAACAGCCAAGAGGCCGTTTCGAAGGAAACGCCTGCGTTCACCAGGAAAGAGACCAGGAACGTGAGAAGCCCAAAGAACGCGGCAAGGACTATGAAGTTCGCCGCGCTGAGCAGAAAAACGTTCCGGGGAATCGAGAACCTAACCCGAGACGGCTTTGAGACCTCGCCCCTGACCGCAAAGGTAAGAGCTATTCCGATTGCCAGACTCAGCATTGAGAGTGCCAGAAAGGCGTAGCGCCATTCGAGGTTCACCGCCATGGGGACGACTATCAGCGGCGCTATCCCGCTGCCGACGGGCGGGCCGACCATGAAGACACCCAGCGCGGAGCCCTTTCTCTCCCGATAGACCTCGCTTATCAGCGCCGTTGCGGGGGCATAGTAGAGGCCGGAAAAGAGGCCGTAGAGTGCCCGAACCGCGAGCAGTTCCCAGTACTCGCGGGCAAAGACTATGAGAGCGGATGAGAGCGAGTAGCCGATTATGCTGAGAACAAGGAGCCTCTTCCTCCCAAAGCGGTCGCCGATGTATCCGGCCGGAACCTGAATGATGGCGTAGGGGAGCAGAAGGGCGGTCATCAAAAGCCCGGCCTCGGCGTTGTTTATTCCCAGCTCGGCCTTTATCATCGGAATAAGGGGCGGGATTGCCATCCTGTGGGCGTAGTTGAAGACCCAGCCAAGCGAGACCAGCAGGAGGAGCCTCTTCCGCATGGTTTCGATAAAGGACTAAGCGTTTAAAAGTATATTGGACAGGAGCGTCCAACTACCTTTATAAATGCCAGCCGGAAACCGACTTCAGGGAAGGGAGATGGTGAGCAAGCTACTGGCACTTGAGGCCTATCCCAGTCTTAGAGACCTGGACTTCAGGATACTCAGAGGGGTAGAGCTGAATATGCGGCACCACAGGTGGGTTCCTCTCGAGGACATAGCCAGGTTCGCAAGGGTTGACGTTGAGACAGCATCCTTCAGGCTGGGCAAGCTCGACGACCTGTCCCTCGTCAGGCGGAGGAGCGACATAGGCTACATAGGCTACCAGCTCACGATACACGGCTACGATGTCCTGGCGATAAGGGCGCTGGCAAAGAAGGGCGTTGTAGAGGCCATAAGCACGACACAGATAGGCGTTGGAAAGGATGCCGACGTTTACGTTGGAGTGACTCCCAGCGGGGAGAAAGTCGCCGTCAAGTTCAACCGCATAGGCGGCAGAACCGCCTCAAGAAAAGCTGCCTATCACGGGGATGTATTCGCGGACAAAAGGCACACGAGCTGGCTCTACGTCTCAAGGCTGATAGCCAAAAAGGAGTACGAGGCGCTGACTCTGCTGAGCCCGATAGCCAGCGTTCCGAGGCCGGTAGCATGGAACAGGCACGTTATCGTTATGGAGTTCATAGAAGGAACCGAGCTGGCGGAGATTCGCGACACTGACATCTCCACGGAGGAAGCGAGGGAGCTACTTGATGCCGTTCTGGATGAATACCTCAAGATAGTCCGCTTCGGCATCGTTCACTCGGACATGAGCGAGTTTAACGTCGTGCTGACCCACGACGGGGGCGTTCTCATAATAGACTGGGCCCAGTACATCACGACCGCCCGCCCGGAGAGTTACGAGCTTCTCAAAAGGGACATAACCGTGCTCCTCAATGCATTCCGAAGAAGATGGCGCGTGAATAAGAGGTTTGAAGATGTCTGGCCGAACTTTGAGAAGGCCTGGCTCGAGAGCCGGGGTGAGGGATGATGGTCCCAAAACACGAACCCCTGAACAGGCGTGAGAGGATCATGAGGCTCTTCAGAGAAGCCATAGAGGCAGAGAACGCCAGGGACCTCGAAACCGCCAAGAGGAAGCTGGACGAGATAATGGAGCTGGCGAGGGAGGAGGAGCCGGAGTTCTACTTCGAGGCCTGCTTCAGGCTCGCGGAGATTTTCCTTCAGGAGGACAACTACAGGGGAGCGGTTAAGTGCGCCCTCAGGGGAATACATCGCGCGCCAAATGAGGACCTCTACAGGCTGGGGATAAGGAGGCTCGGCGACATTCTGTTCATAATGAAGGAGGAGAACCGGCTCGGCGAGATATCCAAAGACATGGACGTTACGCTGGGCCTGGTTAGAAACAACGACGAACTTTACCGCTTCGTTCAAACGCTCATAAGGATAGCGGGGGGAGAAAAGGTCGAGGAGCGGTTCTCGCTGGAGGAGTTCAACGAGATAATCGAGCTCCTCAAAGGATAGAGTCAAGAACGCACCTCACGTAGTCCCTTCCTGGACTTTCGGGGAAGTTGTAGGGTTCCTTTTTGGGTCTTTCGTTGTAGTACGGCCTGTTGCAGCCCGGACAGCCGTGGGTGGCGAATATCCCCGGGGGAAGGAGTTTGGCAAGCTTTTCTTTATCAATCCTAAAGCCAACCAAGGAATCGCCCGCATCGAACTCGAAATCCTCCGGCGCAGCGAGCCCCTCCTTTATGAGGTAGTGGGCCACCTGGATTCTCCTGTATCTCGCGAGGCTTGGGGGCTTCGCGTTCTCAAGGCGGGTTCCCCGTATGGGGGTGAAGGCAAAGAGGGAAACCCAGGCACCCATCGAGTACGCCCTCCAGATTGTCTCCACTGCCTCTCTATCCGTCTCCCCGAGCCCGATTATGAGGTGCACGAGGGCCTTTCCATCGCCGAAGACGTCGACAACGTCCCTCGTGAAACGCCACATCTCGTCCCAGGAGTAGAGGGAGTCCTTTATCTCCGGGTAGAGCCTCTCACTGGCCACGTCGAGGCCAACGCCGATGTAGTCAACACCCTTTGATTTGAACTCTCCAAGGGTGGCTCTATTCACGGGGGTTATCGAGACCGAGACCGGAAGGCCCAGCGGCTGGAAGAGGTCAAGGAGTTCGATAACGTCGGAGACCAGGCCCGGATAATCAACAGTCTGGAGGCATATCCTCGCGAACATCCCAGAAGGAAGGGCCTCAACGACCTCTTCAACGTCAAAGGCAGGCCAGGTTATCCTGGAGAGCTTTTTCAGATCGGCCCTGCTTTCCCTCGCCTGGGGACAGAAGGCACAGTTGTTTCTGCAGCGGCCCTCGTGGTACGTCATGAGGTAAGCGGTGGTCGGTCTTGCGAGCATCCTGGCCCTTATCAGCCCCATCGCTATTGCCGTCCCGTAGGAGACCCTGACTTTCATTCCTTCCTACCTCCAAGTATGAGGGGCGCGTGGACTATTATAAGTGATGCGCCCGCTATGAAGGGGAGCAGGGGAAAGACCCCGGCGTAGCCCTCAAGCTGTGCCACGTAGCCGAGGGTCACCTGGCCGCCAAGCATTCCGAGGTCGAAGAACATCGTGTAGACGCTCGAACCCATCGTCCTTATCCTCTGAGGGAGGTTTCCAAGGGCCATGAGCTGCATCGCGGGAACGGATAAACCGAAGCCCGCGCCGATGAGGAGCGCGCTGGCGTAGGAGTATGGCGGGAGCCTGTAGAGAATCAGAACAATGTAGCCGATGATAACAAGGAGCATGCCGGCACGTATGACCGGAATAGGACCCATCCTGTCGGCGCTCCTGCCACCAAAGAGCCTCATTACGAAGCTCGCCACTCCTATGACCATCATGTAGAAGCCGAACAGGCTCTGGGGCATTCCCAGAACCTTGTAGAGGGCTGGAAGGTACGTTATGACGCCGGCGTAGGAGAAGGAGAAGAAGAACAGCGCCAGTGACGCGGCAACGAAATAGCTCCTGAGGAGCTCCGAGTAGCTGACGTCCTCGTGCCTCTCCTCCCTTCTGGGAACGGCCTTTCTGCCATCGAGCCAGACCGGGACTACAAGGGCGAGGCCAACGAGGGAAAACAGCACGGTGAATAAGAAGGCCCCGACGAAGCCGAGGAGGTCGGAGAGGTATCCGCCGAGGGCCGGGCCGACTATGTTGCCGAGGGAGAACATCATGCCCCTCCAGCCCAGGGTCTCGCCGACCCTACCCGGGGGCGCAAGGTCAACTGCGGTTGAAAGACTGGAGGGAAAGAATATCCCCATGGAAAAGCCGTGTATGGCCCTGGCGAAGGCGAATATCCACAGGTTCCCAAGGAGCGCGGAGGCTATGTAGAGGAGCCCGGCCAGCATTCCCAGGACGTTGCCGGCCATCATGGCCTGGAACCTGTAGCCCCTGTCGCCGATGAGACCGCCGACGGGCTTTGAGAACAGCGAGACAACCGAGGCAACCCCCGCGACCAGGCCAACCAGGAATGGGGTGGCGTTGAGGGTTATCGCGAAGGGCGATATTATGGGGTTGACTACACTTATCCCCAGGAAGAAAAAGAAGGTCGAGAAGTTGAGGAGCCAGATGTCACGGAGCGTTCTCTCGATGGCTCAAACCCCCGCTGTGGGTTCGTCCATGCCGTCTCTCATGAAGGCGTGGCTCATGTGCTTCGTGTTCTTGGCGAAGCCGACGTTACCTTTCGCATCAACCATTATTATGCCCATGGTGTCGGCGCCGAAGTACTTTGTGGCGAGGCTTATAGCTGCATCGCTCGCGGCCTGGGCGTCCATTCCGAGGCGGACGAAGTCGGTGGCGCTCTTGGCTAAAGCGAGCTTTATCGCCACCTCACCGAGCCCCGTGCAGGAAGCCCCCGCGACCTCGTTGGCATAGGTTCCGCCGCCGATTATCGGGGTGTCGCCAACCCTGCCGAACATCTTGAGGAACACTCCACCGGTGGACGTTCCGGCAACGATCTCTTCACCATCGAAGGCAACCGCTCCGACCGTACTCCTGAGGACTTCAGGATACTCCCTGATGAGCTCGTTGAGCTTCTTCCAGTGTCTCGTCTCACCGGTTTCGAGCAGCTTCTTCCTCAGCTCCTCCCACTGCTTCAGCCTCTCATCGGTCACAGGGTTGTACTCCTCGAAGCCGAGCAAGCGGGCGAACTTTACGGCACCTTCGCCTATGAGGAGCACGTGGTCTGTCTTCTCCATGACCTTTCTCGCTACGCTTATAGGGTTCCTAACACCCCAGATTCCGGCAACGGCGCCGGCTTCCAGAGTTCTTCCGCGCATTATTGCCGCGTCCATCTCGACCTTCCCGTCGAGGGTAAGGACGCTCCCAGTTCCCGCGTTGAAGAGCGGGTTGTCCTCAAGAACCTTGACGGCCTCCTCGACCGCATCCAAAGCAGAACCCCGCTTGAGCTCGCGCCAGCCGGCCAGAACCGCCTCCCTAACGCCCTCGATGACCTTTGGAATGCGCTCCTCCTTCCTTATCGTACCTGCACCGCCGTGAACTATTATCGCAACCATGAGAACCACCGTAATAAAAAGCCCTCGAACGGTTAAAAGGATTGTGGAAACGAAAAGATAGGAACTTCAGCTCAGGGCCATGTTGATTATCGTCTCGCCGATGTTCTCAAGGTATTCCAGTATCCTCCGGTAGCTCTCGAGGGCTATCGACTGACGGTAGTCTATTGAGCGTATCTCCTCCTTCAGTTCGAGCATGAGCTGGTCTATCTTGCCCAGGTCCCTCTCCTCGATCTGGGTCATCATCCCCTCGAACTTTTCCTTCAGATAGGCGACGTTTATCTCGCTGGGGTTCTCGGCTATCCTAGTTATGTGGTCTCCGATACGTTCGATGTTCCTGACTATGAAGAGTATGCCGAGCAGATCAAATGTTCTTCTGATTATGCCGCTCTCCTCCGTGACGCCGCGCTTGCTCAGAAGCCTGTTGACTGCACGGATTATGAGGAAGTAGAACCTGTCCAGCTCGTTCTCGAGGTCGTTTATGTCGCGCAGAATCTCGTCGTCCCTGGGCGAGGCTATCAGCAGCTCGAGGTCGCCGAGCATCGATATTATGAGCGAGCGGATCCTGTTGAGGAGTTCCGCGAGGTTCACCTCCTCCTCGTCGAGCAGACTCTTGGCGACTATCCTCTGGGGTTCGTCGAGTATTATCTCGACCCCGGGAAGGCTCTGGAGGACCTTTCTTATCTTGACCTTGTATATCGGCATCTCTTCAACGAGGTGAATCTCAAGGATGTCGTAACCCTGGATGTAGGCGGATATGACAAGCCTGACGGCCATATCCGGGGAATACTCGCGGGACATGGTGAGAACTTTCCTCTCGCTCACCTCCCTCGGCTCCTTGGGGAATATGGTTATGCTCCCGTCGGGGTTTATGATGAGCGGAACTACATCGCCTTGGCTGAGGCCGTGCTCCCTAACCCACTTTTTGGGGAGGGAGATTATGTATGAACTCCTACCGGTAAATTGGATTTTTCTGAACTCCATAGATATCACCGCCGGTATATAGACGAACGACTACGTATAAAAGGCTTCGGTTCGATATACTTATAAACGCTAAGATTAACGTTAGCACATGTTCCAGGGCTACGGCAGAGACGCAAAGATACTCATAGCGGCAAACGCAGCGGGCCAGCTCTTCCTCCAGTTCTCAATATTCATCATGCCCTTCTATCTGGCAGTTTTGGGCTACGATATGGCGGCGATGGGAACGTTTTTCTCGATACAGACGTTCACGGGGGGACTGTTCTTCCTGATAGCCGGCCAGGTTTCCCTTCGGCTTGGTTACCGGAGAACTCTCCTCATCTCCGCCCTCCTCGGACTGGCCGGGAGGCTCCTCCAGGTGGCCGCGATAAACGACTATGTCCTAGCCCTTGGATTCTTCCTCGTTGGTGCGAACATGGGGATGAGACAGCCGAACTTCACCGCCCTGCTCAGCGAGGAGGTCGGCGAGGAGAAGCGCCATCACGCGTTCTCGATAAGCTTCGGCCTGGGAACTATATTCAACGCCCTGGGAGTCCTCATAGCGGGTTTTGCCCCGGGCCTTTTCGTAGGGCTTGGGCTGAGCGAGGGTATAGCCTACCGGCTGGTCATCTCACTGGCGCTCCTCCAGTTCGTTCTCGTGATTCCTGCCTTACTCATAATCCGCGACGTTCCCGTGAAGAATCCAAGGATAAACTGGAACCGCGAGCTGGTCGTCAAGATACTCAAGTTCTCCCTTCCGAGCGCGCTGATAGGCTTTGGCGCGGGGATAACCATACCCTACATGAGCCTCTACTTCAAGCTCCAGTTCGGGCAGACGCTCGCGGCCATAAGCGGGATATTCTTCTTCCAGCAGCTGGCGATGGGCCTCGGTTCCTTCGGCCTTCCAAGGCTGGTTCACAGGATAGGGCCTGTGAAGGTGATAACGTCCTTCCAGAGCATAGCGGCCTTTCTCTTCGCGATATTCCCCTCGATAGAGACCTTCCTGATAGCATCGGCCCTCTACGTCGTCCGCTCCATCCTCATGAACATAGTCTGGCCCATAAACGACTCCTTCATGATGGGCTTCTTCTCGACAGAGGAGAAGGCCACCGCGGCGGGAATAAGGAGGGCGTTTTCAACCTTCATGCGCGGTGGGGGGAACTACGTCGGCGGCCTGCTCTTCGGCATGTCCCTGAGCTACCCGTTCTACGCGACGGCGGCGCTCTATGTAATAGCAACGGCGATATTCTACGCCTTCTTCATAAAGCACAACGAGTGAGGGAAAAGAAAAGTCAGCCCTTCGCGAGTTCGATTCCACGCTCAAGGGCCCTGAAGTTGACCTCCCAGAGCTTCTCCCTGAGGGTGA
Organism: Thermococcus sp. MAR1; assembly: GCF_012027305.1. Taxonomy (NCBI): domain Archaea; kingdom Methanobacteriati; phylum Methanobacteriota; class Thermococci; order Thermococcales; family Thermococcaceae; genus Thermococcus; species Thermococcus sp. MAR1. The sequence continues at coordinate 166,203 of NZ_SNUF01000003.1, read as the reverse complement.
GCCTTATTCCCTCCAGCAGGGAATCCTTCTTGAGTGGCACAAGGCCTTTCCCATAGGCGTAGCCGAGCATAAGGACACCGAGGGTTCTGGGGTTTATCCTATCTGCCTCGCGCTGGAAGTTCAGCATGTGAACCGGGCAGATTCTGCCGATGGCCTCCCTTATCTCTCCCAGCTCCGGATACTTCTCCTTCCCGACAAGGGTCGTCGCGGTGTGTATTGGGTAGGCGTTGACCACTGCGTGGCTGTCCTTTCCCAAGAAGCGGGCGTTCCTCAGCGCCTCGGCAGGTTCAAGGGCGAGCATAAGGTTCGCTTTACCCTCTTCGATGAGGGGTGAGTAGACCTCTTCACCAAAGCGGAGGTAGCTGAGAACGCTCCCGTATCGCTGGCTCATCCCGAGGGTCTCACCTATGCGGACGTTGTAGCCCTCGCTCATCGCTGCGTTTCCAACTATTCTCGAAAGCGTCAGACCACCCTGTCCCCCGACGCCGGTGATTATCAGGTTGAACTCCATGAGCACCACCGGAAGGCCTTGGAAGGGAGGCGATAAAAACCTGTTGTCCAGAAAATTCGACAGGCTTGAAAAAGCCCCGAAAATACCACGGAAAAAGAGCAGAAAAAGTTGAAGAACTAAATCATCCCTCCATGCGAAGGCGCTTTATGACGAATTCCCTGTCAAGGGAAGCCAAGAAAGGTGCCAGTCTCGGTCCGCGATCCTTGCCAATAAAGAGGTTGTAAAGCGCTTTGAACCACTCCTTGCTCGGAATCTCATGCTTCTTAGCGATATCGAAGAGCGCGTTGTTGAGTTCCTCAACGGTGAAGCCCTCGTGGGCTTCAAGCCATCCTGCGACCTCGACCATGGCCTCCCGGATTTCAGGCCCCAGTTCGATTTGGGGCGGCTCTTCCAAGATGCTGAACTTCACATTTTCCGGTGCGTACTTCTCAACCCAGTTCTTGGCGAGCCTTATGCGGAGCCTTATGCGCCCGACGTCATCTTCACTCAGCTCCCTCGGAACGTGACCCTGCTCCCGAAGGACTCGGATTATCCCACTCTCGTCGAGGTGGGGCATCTGGACAAGTGTAACAAGGAACCTGAAGGGTGCCTGCGCGGTCAGTCTATCGGGAACCTTCGGCATCGAGAGCTCGTAGGTTCTCTTGAGCTCCTCTTCCTCCTCCGGGTTCTTCGCCCGCTCAAGGCCGAAGTAGATGCGCTCCACCTTGTCGAACTCGTCGTAGAGGTTGAGAAGACCGAGACCTAGGTCTATCTTGAGCTCCTTGTTCGGTCTCGCCTTGGCGTATATGAAGCGTATTATTCCCGGCTCAAGAACCTCGTAGAGGTCGCTGAGGAGTATGACGTTGCCCTTTGAACCGCTCATCTTGCCCTTCTGGCCCTTTATTCCGACGAACTCATACATGAGCGTTATAGGCGCGGGCCAGCCAAAGGCTTTCTCCACTATCTCTCTGCCAGTGTCGTACGAGCCACCAGCTGCCAGGTGGTCTTTTCCTGCCGGCTCAAAGTCCACCCTGAAGTGCGCCCAGCGCATCGGCCAGTCCACGCGCCAGCGAAGCTTGACGTTGCCGTCCCTTATGTCGGTCTCGCCCTCGCTACCGCAGTGGGGGCACTTGTAAGAGACCTTCCACTCGCCGTCCCACGAAACGAACTGGGCTTCTCTCCTGCACTTCGGGCAGTAAATCATGACCGGCTGCCAGTCCTCTTCGAGGGGCGGCTGCTTGGCCCTCTCACGGTATTTGTCGAGTATGGCCTTTATCTCTTCGCGCTTGGCCAGGGCGAGCTTTATCTCCTCGGCGTACTCGCCGGACTTGTACAGCTCGTAGGCGTGTAGAAAGTCCACCTCAATGCCAAGTTTCTCAACCTCGCTCTCAAAGAGCTCCATGAAGTGCTCGGCGTAGCTGTCGTGGCAGCCCCAGGGGTCTGGAACCTCCCTAACCGGCTTCGTGAGGTGTTCCTTCCACTCGGGCGGAACGTTCTTCGGCACCTTCCTAAACCTATCGTAGTCATCCCACATGTGGATGTGACGAACCTTCTTACCCCTGTCCCTCAAGGCGTGGCCGACTATATAGGCCGTGAAAAACTCCCTGAAGTTCCCTATGTGAACGTAACCGCTCGGCGTTATCCCGCTCTCAACAACGTATTCATCCTTGTCGCCACGCTCCCTGATGATCTTTTCAGCCATATAATCAGCCCAGTGAACCATTCTCACCACCGGGTTTAGCTCCGCTGAGGGCTTTTTAAGCTTAAGCTCGGCCGCTCGTGACAACTCAGAGATGGAAAATTTTATAAGATACAATAGTAAAACTACCTGTGGAAGTAACAGGAGGCGTCCCCATGAAGCTACAACCTTTGAGGATGCAGGTATTCTTCCCGGCATCGCTGGAGATTCAAGAGGAGTTGCTCAAGGCAGGTTTCAGAGTACCCTACGACAAGGAGAGCGGAAGGAAGACACCGATTCCGGTAGTGGTGAGTTCGCGGGAGGGAAGAAGAATACGGAGGAGCCGGCTCCTGAAGGCCAAAGACTTTGAAAGCGATGGAAAGTTTGCAGTGGTGCCGGATGAAAGGGCACTGCTGGAGCTGGAGCCCACGGATAAGGGGTTCCTGATACTGAGACCAAAGCCGGTCGAGTACCACCTTGAGGAAATAGGATTCCCCTCGATTCCTCCGAGGGTCTGGGGAACGTGGGCGAGCTTTTCGCTTCCGTTTTCGGCGTACGAACGGCTTCTGGACTTCCTCACTGAATTCCAAAACGGCAAAGGGAATGGATTTTACACTGCCTCTCGGGGCTCCGGCGGAAGGATAGAGGTCTACGCATACAAGGGGAGGAGCAGAAAAGACCTGGGAATTCCGGTTTTTGGCTACTCTTTAGGCCTGCACGGACTGACCTTGGCCGACGAGTACCTCAGGGAGAAGGCCAAAGAGAATGGGGTTCCTGAGGAGAGGCTCCGCTACCTCAAACTCGGCTTGAAGAAGAGGAAGGAAACGAAGGCAGGACTTAAGGTCGGTATCGTCTGGGAGAACGGGAAGCCCGTCGAAATAACGCTCAAGCTCTCGACGACTGAACCGAGGGTTAAAATCCAGGGGCTCTACGGCGAACTGGCCGGAAAATCCCGGGGAGAACTCACTAGAACGGACGAGTGGTATATCGTCGTCCACGCGAGCGATTTCATAGCGGCTCTGGAGACCGTAGGAAGGGTCTTCGGGGGCAACTCATATTAACCCCAACCCCCTTCTTCTTTTTTGGTGGAACGAATGCTCCCAAGCTGGGGAATCTACGCAGGCATCGCCGCTGCATTCATACTTGCCGCCATAGGCCTCACGAAAAGGCTCGGCCCAGAGTGGGCCTGGGTGAACAGGAAGATAATCCACTTCAGCATAGTTCCTGCCGTTCTGATGTTCTACTACGAGAAAATACCCCCAGAGGTTTTCAGCGGAGCGGCTTTCGTCTTCGGCATTTTTCAGCTCTGGCCGCACCTCAAAAAGAGGGAGTTCTCATGGTACCAGATAGAGCACAACTACGGGGAGGTCTTCTTCGCCTTTTCCGCCTCGGTCATTCCGCTGGTCCTCCCAAGGGAGTACGCGACGGCTCTGCTACTCGCGATGGCTATCAGCGACGGCGTGACCGGGATAATACGGCACTATTACTTCAGGAGGCACGGCTTCAACGTCAAGCTGAAGAAGCACTGGACCGGGAGCCTTGGCTACCTCATAACAGCCGCTATAATCGCGTTCCTCTTCCTCGAAGCTGGGACGGTTGGAAAAATAGGATGGGCGGTCATCCTGACCCTGGCGGAATACCAAGGCTGGGTCGACGACAACTTAGCCGTTCCGCTGGTTGGGAGCGTTCTCTTTCTCCTCTACTGAGCCCACCTGACCTTCAGGCTGTCCTTCTTCACCTTGTTGAACTCCTCGACGAGGGCCTTCCCAGTCGTCTCCATGAAGTTCTTGACCTCAGTAATGCCAAGCTCCCTGAGGCCGATGGCATCAACGCCCTCTGGGATTCCCTTCGCCTCGACGTTTATCCCGATATGGATCTTGACGCTGACCGGTGAAACGGTGGCTATCGAGATGCTGAGCTTCTTGCCGTTCACATATATGTCATCGCCTTTCCTGTAGGTCTTCACACCGTATTCCCCCAAAACCTCACAGAGCCTCGCTATGAAAAGCTTCTGGAGCGTCGAGGCGAAGAGGGTATTGACAAGGTCAAAGACCTCGATTATGTAGTGGATCATGTCATCGCTCTTGATTTCCTTGCTTGCCCTCAAATCTTCGATGTCAATCATCTCCTCAACCTTAACGTCGCACCTTCCCCGGAAGATGACGAGAGAGTTGCCGAGTATTCCGAAGTTCCTGTAGGCCCAGTGGCTCCCTATCGCGGAACCGTCGTAGTCTATGCGTCTATCCCTAACGATGAGCAGCTCCATGCTATCACCCCATCCTCTCAAGAAGTTCCCTCAACTCCTCAAAGCTTTTGGCATCTTTCCACATGTGGATGAACCGAATAGAGGGGACGGTAGTTTTAACGTCTTCGATGTGAATATCTCTGTCGTCCACGTAGATTACTCCCTCAACATCGTACCCCGAAAGTTCCAGTTCCTTGAGTGTCCTCGCTATCATATCCGCCTTGTTCGGGTGGTTTTCAATTTTCGGAAAAACGAAGTAGTCCCAGAGTCCAAAGCCCTCAAGGATCGGCCTGACCCTCTCCTCAACGTTCCAGCTGGCAATGGATAGGACAAACCTCTCACCCGCCCATTCGAGGAACTCCCTGACTCCATGGAAGAGATGGAGTTCCTCACCTGTAGAATCAACCAGATAATCGCCGTGGAACTCGTATGGCGGCGTAAGCCTGGATGCATCTTCGTGATCCCAGAGTGTCCCGTCTAGGTCAAGAACTAAGAGCTTCATTCAACCACCAAGAAAAGCTCCGCTGGAGGGTTTTAACGGTTGCGGAAAAGCATCCTAACCAGGGTTCAACATTGCAATGCAATCAACCAGAAGGGAAACGAGATTTAAGGGCTTGAGGACCGTGCACAGGCCGATTGACCTATCAAATGCCCAGCCCCCCTTTCAGAGGCAGAAACCTCGGGCTGTTGGGAGCGGCAGACTGAACGGGTCGGTTTCCCTTCCCGCTTACATCCCCGCCCCATCAAACGGGTCTTCTTCCCGAGCCCTCGTCCCAGGCAAAGGACCGGTCGCCCGACCCCCTGCGCCTGGGAGTGGCCGCCTATTTTCGGGGACCGCTTCGGCCTTAGATGCTTTCAGGCCTTATCGGACGCGGCGTAGCTGCCCGGCTGTGCCCTGTAGGACAACCGGTAGACCAGAGGCCGCGGCTCCCTGTTCCTCTCGTACTGGGGGAGCCTTCCCCTCAGGCGGCCAACACCTCCGGTAGATAGCATCCGACCTGTCTCACGACGGTCTAAACCCAGCTCACGTTCCCCTTTAATGGGTGAACACCCCCACCCTTGGCCCCTGCTGCAGGGCCAGGATGGGAAGAGCCGACAGCGAGGTAGCAAGCCTCGGGGTCGATATGGGCTCTCGCCCGAGACGACTCTGTTATCCCCAGGGTAGCTTTTCTGTCATCCCTGGCCCCCACCGGGGAGGCACAGGGGTTCGCTAGGCCACGCTTTCGCGGCTGGACCCGCCTCTGTTACGGGTCCAGTCAGGCCGGCTTTTGCCCTTGCACTCTACGGCGGATTCCTGACCCGCCTGAGCCGACCTTAGGGCACCCTCGATACCTTTTCGAGGGTGTGCCGCCCCAGCCAAACTGCCCACCTACCGCTGTCCCCCCATCGGGGGTTAGCCGTACGGCAGAGGGTGGGCGGTGTCTCATGGACGGCTCCACCCGCCCCGGAGGACGGGCTTCGACGCCTCCCGCCTACGCTGCGCACCCCCCGCCGTACGGCAACGGCAGGCTGCAGTAAAGCTCCATGGGGTCTTCGCTTCCCACCGGAGGTCCCAGGCATATGCGCCTGGCAGTGGTTTCGCCGGGCCCCAGCCGGGGACAGTGGGGACCTCGTTACGCCATTCATGCAGGTCGGCATTTAACCGACAAGGAATTTCGCTACCTTAAGAGGGTTATAGTTACCCCCGCCGTTTACCGGTGCTTCACCCGGTTGGACCCGGGCTTCACATACCGGCACTGGGCAGGCGTCGGCCCCAGTACAAACCCTTTCGGGCTAGCTGGGACCTGTGTTTTTACTAAACAGTCGGGCCCCCCTAGTCACTGCGACCTGCGGGTTACGCACCCGCAGGCACCCCTTCTCCCGAAGTTACGGGGCCAATTTGCCGAGTTCCCTCGGCTGGGTTTCCCCCGACACGCCTTAGGCTTCTCACCCAGGGGCACCGGTGTCGGTTCTCGGTACGGTCGCGGTGGATCGTTCCCAGAGGGCTTTTCACGGGCCCCAGGGATCGGCGGAACCCCCCTTACGGGAGGCCATTCGCGCTTTCATCCGGTTCTCGCCATTACGGCACTCCCCGGACTTATACGCTTAGCCGGCCTTGTGGACCGGTCCGCCTACCCCGAGGCGTCACCCTCTGGGCTTGCGTTGCCGCACCTACCACCGCGGTACGGGAATATAAACCCGTTTCCCTTTCGCGGGCGCCGAGTTACGGACCCGCTTAGGACCGACTAACCCACGGCTGACGAACATTGCCGTGGAACCCTGGCCCCTTCGGCGGCCGGGATTCTCACCCGGCTATGCTGCTACTCCCGGCAGGATCCACAATACCGACGGGTCCACCGGACCTTACGGCCCAGCTTCCACCCCACCGGCACGCCCGCCTACCCGATCACGGACCAATCGGTCCGTGCGCCGGGGTCTCGGCAGCCGGCTTTAGCCCCGTCCATTTTCGGGGCCCCTGACCTCGACGGGTGAGCTGTTACGCACTCTTTAAAGGATGGCTGCTTCTAAGCCTACCTCCCCGCTGTCTAAGGCCAGGGACACCCTTTGGAGTAACACTTAGCCGGCATTTAGGGGCCTTAACCCCGGTCTGGGTTGTTCCCCTCTCGGTTGACGGCTTACACCGTCACCCTACTCCGGCCATCTACGGCGGCAGTGGGTTCGGAGTTTGACAGGGAGCCGGGGGATTTCTCCCCCTAAACCCCCAATCAGTGCTCTACCCCACCACCTACCTCCGGCCGGGCTATCCTGAGGGATAATTCGGCGGGAACCAGCTATCGCCGGCCTCGATTGGCCTTTCACCCCTAGCCCGAGGTCACGGGAGCGAATTGCACGTCAGCATCCCTATCGGGCCTCCATCCCTCTGTTGAGGGACTTCACCCTGCCCCGGGCTAGATCGACCGGCTTCGGGTCTCATCCGAGCGACTCCGGGCGCTTTCACACCCCGTCCCTCACCCTTACGGGCTGCGGACCTGTCGGTTTCCCTGTGGCTTCGGGGTTAACCCCCTTAACCTCGCCGCTCGGATGAACTCCCTGCCCCGTGATCCAAGACGGACGGTGCAACCCCGGTCGCCTCCCCTCGTACTCCACGGTCGCCCGTGTTTCCTTCGGGGAGGGTCAACCCTTTCGGGCCGCACCCACCTATCGCCGCCTGGTTTCAGGCTCTTTTCACCCCCTGCCAGGGGTGCTTTTCAGCTTTCCCTCACGGTACTAGTTCGCTATCGGTCTCGGGACGTATTTAGGGTTGGGAGCCGATGCCTCCCAGCTTCCCGCCGGATATCCGACCGACGGTACTCAGGAACCCTGCAGGAGCCTGAGGGCTTACGCCTACGGGGCTTTCACCCTCTACGGCGCCACGTTCCAGTGGACTTCGGCTTCACCCTCGAGGCTCCAGCGCAGGGCCCTACTACACCACATCCCCTCCGGGTTTCCCCGAAGGGTTCAGTTTGCCCTGTGCCGCTTTCGGTCGCCCCTACTAACGGCATCGCTTTTGCTTTCTTTTCCTGCGGGTACTAAGATGTTTCAATTCCCCGCGTTCCCCCTCCCGACTGGGAGTGCGGCAAGAGCCGCAGGAGGTCCCATTCGGGAATCCCCGGTTCGACGGCTGCCTGCGCCTCGCCGGGGCTTATCGCAGCTTGCCACGCCCTTCGTCGGCGCCCCGAGCCGAGCCATCCACCAGGCGGCTTAGGTTTTCTGCCCCCTACTCAGGGGGCTGGGCATTTTTTGGGTCAATCGGCCTGTGCACGGTCCTCATCGTGACCCCTGTTCGGGGCCTAGGACCCTTCCACCCCAAGCTTCGCTTGGGATGTGCACCTCTTCGTGGTGGACCGGCCGGGATTCGAACCCGGGGCCTTCGGCTTGCAAAGCCGACGCTCTCCCAGGCTGAGCTACCGGCCCACGGATGGCAGGCCCGACATCCCTTAGACCCCCCGGACGGATTTTCCGGCGATAGGAGGTGATCGAGCCGTAGGTTCCCCTACGGCTACCTTGTTACGACTTCTCCCCCCTCACGGAGCCCAGACTCGACCCGACCTCCCCGAAGGGAGATCAGGCCTCATCCAGACCCCGCTCGGGTGGAGTGACGGGCGGTGTGTGCAAGGAGCAGGGACGTATTCGCCGCGCGATGATGACACGCGGGTACTAGGGATTCCAGCTTCACGCGGGCGAGTTGCAGCCCGCGATCCGAACTGGGGGCGGGTTTAGGGGATTCCCTTCCCCTTTCGGGGTCGGATCCCATTGTCCCGCCCATTGTAGCGCGCGTGTAGCCCGGGGGTTTCGGGGCATACTGACCTACCGTCGCCCGCTCCTTCCTCCGGCTTATCGCCGGCGGTCCCCCCAGAGTGCCTCCTCCCCAGCGGGGAGGACTGGCAACTGGGGGCGCGGGTCTCGCTCGTTACCACACTTAAGTGGACGCCTCACGGTACGAGCTGACGGCGGCCATGCACCTCCTCTCGGCGTGTCCGGCAAGACCTTCAGCCTGGCCTTCATCCTGCCGTCGCCCCCGGTGAGGTTCCCGGCGTTGAATCCAATTAAACCGCACGCTCCACCCCTTGTAGTGCTCCCCCGCCAATTCCTTTAAGTTTCAGCCTTGCGGCCGTACTCCCCAGGCGGCGGGCTTAACGGCTTCCCTTCGGCACCGGGCGAGCTCGAAGCTCGCCCGACACCTAGCCCGCATCCTTTACAGCCAGGACTACCCGGGTATCTAATCCGGTTCGCTCCCCTGGCCTTCGTCCCTCACCGTCGGACCCGTTCCAGCCGGGCGCCTTCGCCACTGGCGGTCCCCCTGGGATTATAGGATTTCACCCCTACCCCAGGGGTACCCCCGGCCTCTCCCGGTCCCAAGGCCCGCAGTATCCCCAGCAAGCCCCACGGTTGAGCCGTGGGATTTCGCCAGGGACTTACGGGCCCGGCTACGGACGCTTTAGGCCCAATAATAGCGGCCACCACTCGGGCCGCCGGTATTACCGCGGCGGCTGCCACCGGCCTTGCCCAGCCCTTATTCCCGGAGCTTTTTACACTCCGGAAAAGCCGTGGCGATGCCACGGCACTGGGGGTCCCCCCGTCGCGGTTGCCCGCATTGCGGAGGTTTCGCGCCTGCTGCGCCCCGTAGGGCCTGGACCCGTGTCTCAGTGTCCATCTCCGGGCTCCCACTCTCATGGCCCGTACCGATCTTCGGCTTGGTGGGCCGTTACCCCACCAACTACCTAATCGGCCGCCGGCCCATCCTCGGGCGGGCAAAGCCCCTTTCGGCCTGAGGACCTTCCAGTACCTCAGGCCTATGGGGGATTAGCCCCAGTTTCCCGGGGTTATCCCCCTCCCGAGGGTAGGTTACCGACGTGTTACTGAGCCGTCCGCCGGTGCGCGCAGAGCGCGCCCCATGACTCGCATGGCTTAGTCGGACCCCCATAGCAGTGGCCTCCGGCAGGATCAACCGGAATTGAGCAAGGAGTACGGCCGGTGGGACTTCCCTCAAGGGGAAGTACCAAATATCCGTCCGGGGTTTAGTCGGGATGTCGGGCCTGCCTTACCCCCGAGGGGTCCGCCTTTCGGCGTTTCCTCGGGAGCGCACCTTTTGTGACCCGGGCTGGAGGGCGGGGTTCATGAGTGGGTGCTTTGCACCCTGTCCCCCCGACGCCGCCGTCTTGGCGCCCGGGTGTTTCGCGCCCTGTTCGGGCGCTCCACCCAATAGGGGTGAACCCCCACAGTGAAAAATTTTTGCAAAACGGATTTTTGGTCAGATTTTTGAAAAAGGAGCTGTCAAAAGACGCCGTTAAATTGCACAATATTAGACATTAAAATGTCAAAAATTTTTGCACGGTCAGAGGGTGAAAAAGACGAGGAGCAGAAAACCAGAGACCACTGAAACAACAACTCCCATCTCGACCGCATCATCGTGACTCAGCCCGAGACCCCTTCCCGTTGCCCACCCAACGTAGCCGCCGAGTGCCACCATCGGAAGTGAAACCAAGAAAGGAATCCACCGTCCCCTCAATGGAGCAAGCCTCCCCACAAAGAGGACGAAATTAACTGCCGCGATAAGCGTCATGAGGACGAAACCAATGGTATAGATTGTGATTCTCTTCATCAGCGGCACCACCCGCAGGCCCTCGGTATTGTCACGTAGAACACCAGAACCGCGAGGAGGCCGACCAGGAGGGCAAGCTTTCCGGCGTTTCCGTCCTCCACCCCAATAGAGATGAAGAGATGCTTCGTCAGCGGGAGGAGAATCAGAAGAGAGAGGACCATGGAGAAGCCGTCCGCGAAGGGAATCACCGATCCCAGACTATCAACCACGAAGAAAGAAACCACCATTAAGAATCCGGCTCCAAAAAATGTCAGAAAGGTTAAGGGGGCGATGAGAGAAGACGCCCTGGCCATTGCCCCACCTCACAGCTTCAGTATATCGGGCACTATGCTTATCTTTGAGACGGGAGTGGGTATGGTGTTCGTGACGGCGAGCTCGTCAACGGCTTTGCTCACCCTCTCTATTGCCCCTTCCGCAAAAACTCCGTGAGTTGCAGCGACGAAAACTTTCTCCGCGCCCATGTCCCTGAGCAGGTTTGCGGCCCTGATCATGGTCCCTCCCGTGCTTATGATGTCGTCAACTATGAGCACGTTCTTTCCCTTAACATCAACGTCAACCGGCTTCATCTGAACCTCCGTCGGAGAGATGCGAACCTTGTGGAAGTGGCTGTACTCAAGGCCCAGCTTTTCGGCAACGGCCTTTGCCCTTCCAAGGGCGCCTTTGTCAGGGGCGAGAACAACGCCCTCACCGAGCTTCTCGCCAAAGTACTCGGCTACAGCCCTCGCTGGGGAAAGGTTGACTGCCTTCCCGGGGAAAAACCTCAGCGTTTCGGGGTTGTGAAGGTCAAAGACGTAGAGCTCGTCGTAGTAAACCGCGAGGGTTCTCATCACCGCCCTCACGCTTACAGGCTCGCCGTCCTTCGTGACCCTATCCTGTCTCGAGTAGGCAAGGTACGGAACGACCGCCCTGAGCTTCTGAACTCCCCTCTCGCGCAGCGCATCAGCGAGCAGGATGAGTTCGACCAGATGCTCGTCCTGGGGGGCAAAAGTGGACTGAACAACCGTAACCTCCTCCGAAGAACCCATGACCCTAACGTACTTCTCACCGTCCGGGAACCGCTTTATTTCAACGTTGAGAACCTCACCGCCGAGAGCTCTCAGCTCATCCTCCAGATGCCTGGCACCGCTCCCAACCACGAACATGGGCATCACCTCGTTTTGCCGTTGAAGTGTTCAACCGGGAGCTTATAAACCCACCGTTATACCAGAAGGACGGCAATAACACCCGCGAGGAATATTCCGTCGAAGGTTCCAGCCCCACCTATGCTGACCATCGGCGCACCGAGGTTCTTGATCTTTCCCCAGTTCATAACGTCCGCCCCTATAAGCACCCCCATCGTTCCGCTGACGTAGGCTACCAGATTAGGATTGCCATCTCCCAGAAGCCAGCCTAGGGTCATGGCTATCAGCGGGGGAAGGAACATTGGCATCGCTATCCCCAGACCCCTGACGGGTCTGGCGAAGGCGTGGCTGAAGAGGGCCGCTATCACAGTCGCAAGTGCCGTGTTGAAAAGCAACCCGAATTGACCGAAGTAGAGAAGCCTGAAGATTTCGTACATAACGATGCTGATGGGAACCAGTGCCCCGCCGACGTTTATCGCTATTATCACCCTCTTCTCAGCCCAGTCGAAGTAGGGGACTGGGTAGGAGATGCCGAAGAAGCGAACCTCCCTAAGGGCGACGATGGGCTCGTAGGAGACCTCCTCTGCTATGGGGATGTTGATGAAGCTCCCTAGGAGGGCGAAGAGGAAGAGGGCATAGGCCACCTCAGGGGGGATTCCAAGCTTCTCAAAGGCGGCCATGACTATGCTGGAGAAGACTACGAAAACCGCCAGGAGGAGAAGGAATATTAGAAGGAGAACCGGAAGCGAAACGGGTGGAATTATGAAGCGCCTCTTATTCATCCTCCACCACCACGTTGGCCCAGACCTGGGCGCCTCTCGCGATGCGGACTTTCCTCGGCCCATTGAATTTTTTCGCGTTGCTGAAGACCCAGGCGTAGAGGAGCTTGCCTTTGGAGTATTTCCTCAGAAATTCCAAGTCAACGAGGTGCTTGTCAGAGTGCTGAGCCAGCTCCTCCGCAGTGAACGGGCCGAGAACGTCAACGAGCTCCGCACTTCCAACCGCCCTGCCGCCGGCGAGAATAAGAACCTCACCCCTAATCCTCGTCCGGGATTTTCTAATCTCCCAGACCTTCTTTCCTTCCGCTATGAGGGTCGCAAAGGGTTCGCGAACTATCAGACCCTTTTTGCGGTTTGAATTCTCGGCGCACATCAGTATGGTGACGAAAACGAAGTATATAAAACCTACGCCGGATTTTCCGAAGCTTGCCAGATTTCCAAAAAGAAGCTCCAATGAAAAACTTTAAGTCCACCTCACCGAACCCATTGGAGGAGGTATCACCGATGAAGATTATCTGGTACGGACACGCGTGCTTTTGGGTCGAGACGAATGGTGTGAGACTGCTCATCGACCCGTATCCAGAGGTTGACGACGACAGGATAGGCGAAGTCGACTACATACTGATAACCCACGAGCACGTTGACCACTATGGCAAGGTGGAATTGCTCTCAAGGCTCCGCGATGCGACCGTGATAGGCCCGAAGCCCGTCTATATGATGGCCATCAGCGATGGAGTGACGAAGGTAAAGGAGATAGAGGAAGGCCAGACGATAGAGCTCGGGAACGGCGTTAAGGTCACCGCCATCTACATGGAGCACCCATCGAGCCAGTATCCCGTTGGTTACCTGATCCAGGGGGACAAGAGACTGTTCCACACGGGGGACACCTATTCAACGCCCGTCCTGCAGAAGCTCCGGGGAAAGGTGGACGTTCTCCTGGTGCCCATCAGCGGCCGCTCAACGGCCAACGAGCGCGAGGCGGCGCAGATAATCGAGGACATAAGGCCCAGAATCGTCATCCCGATGCACTACGGAGTATACGGCACGGGAAGCGTCGAAAAACTCCAGGACGAGCTGAAGAAAAAGCGCATATGGGTCATGGTCCGCCCCATGGAGCTCTACGAAGAGCTCACCCTCTAGCGGTGGGGCTGATGCTCACCACGGGGGTAAAATCACTCGACGAGCTTCTCGGCGGCGGGATAGCCGAGGGGGTACTGACACAAATTTACGGGAGCTTTGCCACCGGAAAGACGACGCTCGCAGTGCAGGTCGGCCTCCTGAGTCCTGGAAAGGTCGCCTACGTCGATACCGAGGGGGGATTTTCTCCCGAAAGACTGAGCCAGATGGCTGAGGCGAGGGGGTTAGACCCAGAAGAGGCACTCCAGAGGTTCATCCTCTTCACGCCATCGGACTTCAAGGAGCAGAGGCGTACCATAGGAAGCCTGAAGAAGGTCCTTGACGGCTCCTTTTCCCTCGTTGTTGTGGACTCCATAACGGCCCATTACCGTGTAGAAGAGCACAGAAGGAACCTCACCGCTGAGCTCGGCAAACAGCTCCAGGTTCTCCTCTGGATAGCCAGAAGAAACCGCATTCCGGTGATAGTCATTAACCAGGTTCACTTCGACAGCCGGGCGGAGAGAATGAAACCCGTTGCCGAGCACACCCTCAACTACCGGACGAAGGACATTTTAAGGCTCGATAAGCTCAGCACACCGGGGCTGAGGGTAGCGATCCTAGAAAGACACAGGTTCAGGCCAGAAGGAGGAATGGTCTACTTCAGGATAACGGAGAAGGGAATTGAGGACGTCAGCGAATGATATCCTCAAGGCCAAAGGCCAAAAAGCCCTCCTTCCTGAGCCAGTCTTTATCCTCAAGCTTCCTCGCTATGACGCCGAACCTATAGTTTCCCCTCAGAGGTAGGAGTTCTGCCTTTTTCTCAAGGGCTTTCAGAACTCTCTTTGCATCCCTCTGGCTTAGGTTCTTCCACTTTACCTCGAAGAGGGCAACGTTTTGCCGGTCGTATGCCACCACGTCTATCTCCTCCCCCCTGTGCCACCACCTGCCAACGCGCTCCGGCTTAAAACCGAGGTCAAGCCTTTTCACGAACTCCCTCGCTATTCTCTCGTAGGTTTCACCAACGAAGGCGGGAAACTCCGCTCTAAAGCGCTCAAAAACCCTATCTGGATTCTCCTCAAGGGCCGTGTAGTTGTGATAAATAAAGCGGAACCAGAAGCTGAAGAACTCGTCACTTATCTTATAGGCTACCTTCCTCGTCTTCAGCGGGTTCTCGGTAACTGGCACCTCCCTAACCAGGTACTCGTAGTGATTGGTCAGCTCGCTGAGGTATTTGCCCACCGTCAGCGGCTTCATGCCCGTTTTGTCGCTTATCTCCTTGGGCGTAACGTAGCCGAGGCTGACTGCTTCGAGAATCGAAAAGTAAGAGCGATAGAACCTGCCGAACTCAAGTTTAAGGACGTTCAATCCCTCCTCCCTGAGCGGGGCGAACTCGTCAAAGAAAAGCCTCCCGAGAGTCTCAACCGAGTCTCCGCGATAGTAGCGCGGAAGATAGAGAAGATACCTCGGCATTCCCCCTAAAGCCGAATAGAACTCAACAAAGTGCCTTGGGTTCACATCAGCCATAGAGCGCACAAAACCGTAAGCCCTCCAGAAGTCGAAGGGCTTGAGCTTCATCCACTCGTCGGCCCTACCGAAGAGGGGCTCCTTTCTGTCCATGAAGATTCGCTTAATCATGCCGACGTACGAGCCTACTGCAATGAGCATCAGGTTTGAGCCGTCCTTTTTCTCATCCCAGAGCTCCTGGAGGGATGAAAAGAAAGAGGGCTTAACCGCCTTGAAGTTCTGGAACTCATCGAACACCACCACGAGCCTTCTCTCGCGTGAGAAGTCCAGGAGAAACCCTACCAGCTCTTCGAGGGAAGAAAATCGCGGCTTCACATAGGAGGGGAGGTAATCGGAGAGCCTCTCCACGATCTCGCGCGACCATTCCTCAAGGAGCAGCTTTTCGTCCTTTTCACCGACGAAGAAGTAGAGACCGGGTTTGTCTTTTAGGAATTCCCTCACCAAGGCCGTCTTTCCCACCCTCCGCCTGCCGTAGATTACCAGAAAACTCGAACCGGGAAAAGAATAAACCTCGTTGAGCTTCCACAGCTCGCGCTCCCTGTCGTAGAACATATTACCCACCTGGTATATTACTGATTTGGTAATATTTAAGGGTTGCGGAAAAGAAAATCAAAACTTCGGATCTATTTTCTCAAGCTCCCTTACGAGTTCAATCGTCCGCTTCAATAAGTGCTAAAAATTGAGATTGAAAGTTTCCAGAAAACTTTTTATCGCCACGTTCCAACTATATTTGGTGAGACTATGGGGCTCACAAAAGTAACTAGAAACTATCAGATTACTATACCAAGCGATGTTAGGAAGAAGCTGGGGATTAGGGTAGGGGACGTTCTAGTGGTCGATGTTGAAGACGGAAAGGTAGTGCTCAAAAAAAGTGAACTTGAGCTTCCCCTTCTTCCGGGAGGAAAGGGGTTGAAGGTGGAAGACATCGAAGAGGCCATAAGAAGGGGGCAGGGTGAAGAGGAATGACGGTGATAGACACCAACGTCTTCGTGTACGCGGTTCTCAAAGATTCCGAGTTCAACGGAGAAGCGAGGAAACTGCTGGCCGGGCTGGAGAGATGGGTTGTCCCCAGCATAGTCCTTTACGAACTCTACTGGTTCTTCAGGGAGGAAGGTTATAAAAGTGAGGAAATAATGGAGGTCATCTCCTCAATCCTAAACAGTCCGAGGACGAAGGTAATCGGTGACGGCGGTAAATACACAAAACGCGCGCTGGAACTGACCAAGAACCCAAAACGCTTTAACGACATGGTAATCCTTGCCACAGCGGAGGATTTTAAAAAGCTCGCCACGTACGATAAGAGACTGAAAAAAGAAGCGGAAAAGCTGGGCATCAAAACCCTGCCTCAAACCCTCTCGTAAACCTCCTGGACTATTCTGAGGACAGAGCGGTAGAGCTTCTCGGTAATTATGCCCTCCTCGTAGTGCTCGGTCAGCTTCTCCTTGTCTATTATCTCCTTTTTGCCGTCCGGCCATTTAACGATGTCCACTTCAAGGTCTATGTAGCGTGCCCTGTCGGGGTATATCTCCACCGGCGTGTTGATGTTGTAGTACTCGCCCTTGAGGTTGCCGTTGCGGTCGTAGTAGCGGTGCACGAACCACCACTTTCCGGCCTCTATCTCCGTTATGACGTAATCACCGAACTCTATGGGTATGTCCAGCCCGTCGTAGAACTTCCCTGGCTTCAGGTGGCGCTTGAAGGTTATCTTCAGCGGGTTCATCGAGACCTCAAGTATCTCACCGGGCCCTATCTTTATCCTCTGCCCGTCGGGCTTGTAGTGCTCAAGGCTGAAGAGCCAGCCCTTCTTCGGCCCCTTGTTGGTTATGAGAGCCTCCCAGAAGCCGGTCTTTACCTTCTCTCTCTGGGCGGGAACCTTTGAGAGAATTCCCTCCGCTATGTCCACAGCGAAGCTCAGCTCGGGATCGTAGGCCTTCAGCTGGTGGTGGCCCTCAACGGTTGGCACGACCTTGTTCCTGATCTCATCGAGCTTTCTTTTGGCCCCTCCGCCAAACTCGACCTCGTAGATGTTCCTCCCCTCGATGATGAGTGAGGGAGCCGTGTATGAATCAGCCTTCTTGAGCCGGTCGGCAAGCTTGGAGAGGTTTATTATCTCATCACGGAGGGTGTTCCAGTCTTTATAAGCTGCGGCCGTTCTCCAGAGGATTCCCCATTCTCCCAGGTCTATGCTTAGGCCTAGGATGCGCAACCGCTCGCGCTCGCTCTGTTCCCTTATCTTTCTGGATATCTTGACGTGCCTCTGCGCGCCTATGGGCTTGGGAATCAGAACTGCATAGTCCCCTGGAATCGTTAAGGTGACGCTCAGCTGGGGAAGGAGGTTGTGCTTCTTAACCTGAACGAGAACCTCGTCACCCTCCATCGCGCGCGGCAGTTCGCTTCTCTGCACTGTTCCGATGGCGCTCCCAATGTCTATGTAGACGTAGCGCTCGTCCCTCTTGACGACCATTCCCTTGTAAATCCCGTAGAGCTGGTACGGGAGCCTCCTAAAGAAAACGTCTATGAGTTCATCCTCAAGGGCAGCCTTAACCTCCTCAACCTTCGTTCCAACGAGAACTACTCCGTGGTGGTCCTTCTTGTCGTAAACATCAACATCGAACTCGTCGTAGGTCTTTTCAAGCCCAAGTCTCTCGACGATCCTGTTGCTGGGCTGCGAGATTCCGAAGCCCCTGTCGAGGAAGAGCTTTGTAAGGGCCGTTGAGTAGATGCCCCTAACCCGAACTGAAACTCCTGTGTCTGTAGACACCTTCACCACCCCTCATCTTCTTTTCCACCACTCCAATGAGCGTGAGCCCTTCAAGTATATCCTCAACCCCCTCAACGCCGCTGAGTTTCTCAACGTTTCTCGCCTCGACCCAGAGCAGTCCCCCTTGAGTGCCAGTCCCTCAGAGCCTCTTCTACCTTGTGCACGTCCCCCGGATGAGTGTAAAGCCTGAGCAGGAAAACCTTTAAGATTTCAAGCTCGGCCTCAAGTTTCTTAATTTTTCTGAGTTCCTCCATTATACCAACGGGTACCTTTTTCTCCTTTTCGCCCCCCGCCAAAAGGCTCAGCCCCTCGACCTCCCGGAGCATCTCGCCCAGTGCCTTTCTAACCGCGTAGTCGTAAACCCTGTGGAACTGGACGAGCCGGTCCAGGGCCGTCGAGAGCTTTATCCTGGTGTCGTAATCGTGCTCTTTGACCAGGAGAGAGAGTATCTCCTCAAGGCGAAACTTCATCTGGTACTCGTTGCGGTACAGTTCTTTCGCCTGCTCCTCCATGTGACCGCCAAAGCTCCCCATCTCGCGGTACAGAGATGACGCTATCTCAAGCTTCTCCCTCGACATGTTGTACAGGGACCTCACCTTCTCCAGAAGAGCCTCTCCGTCCCGTTCCTCATAGATTGCTGGAAACTGCCTCTCAAAAGCCGAGTGAAGCGACTCGAGGTGTGAAAGTTGGGCCTTAACCTCCTCAACGTTCATGCGGAAAACCCCCTGGCCTTAATCTTGCGCCTCCCCCTACTTGTAGTTTTCGATGGGAATTAGTTAAACAAAAACACTTACCCAAAACCTTTTTTTAAGCCGGAATACTAATCACCCCGGTGGTTGAATGACGCTCTACGACCGCTTCGGCAGGCCAGTAACGAATCTGAGGATTTCGCTTACCCAGGACTGCAACTTTCGCTGCTTCTTCTGCCACAGGGAGGGGCAGCACTTCAACGCGAGCCTTGAGCTGACCCCTCATGAGATAGAAAGGCTTGTGCGTATAGCCTCAAGACTCGGAATAAGGAAGGTGAAGCTCACCGGCGGCGAACCAACGGTGAGGAGGGACATCATCGAAATTGTGAGACGGATAAAACCCTACCTTAGAGACCTCTCCATGACGACCAACGGGAGCCGCTTAAAGGAACTGGCCAGACCGCTGGCGGAGGCCGGCCTGGACAGGGTCAACGTCTCGCTCCACAGCCTCAGACCAGAGGTGTATAGGAGAATCACAGGCGTTGACATGCTCGACGTCGTTATCGAGGGGATCAATGAGGCCGTGAAGTACCTCAGCCCGGTAAAACTCAACATGACGGTGATGAAGGGCCTAAATGACGGCGAGATATGGGAGATGGTGAACTTTGCGGCAAAGACCGGGGCAATTCTCCAGCTCATAGAGCTTGAGGCCCCTAGAGAGTTCACGGAGACGCGCTTTTTTAAAAAGTACTTCTACCCCCTCAAACCGGTTGAGAGAAAGCTTGAGGAGATGGCCGTTGAAATCCGCGAGAGGAGAATGCACAGGCGAAAGAAGTACTTCGTCCCAACTGACTACGGAATAGCTGAGGTCGAGGTAGTCAGAGCGATGCACAACACCGTTTTCTGCGCCAACTGCACCCGCTTGAGGGTTACCTCCGACGGCAAGTTCAAGACCTGCCTGCTGAGGAAAAATGACCTGATAGACTTCGCCACTGCCCTAAGAAATGGGGCGAGCGATGCCGAACTCGTCGAGATATTCAGACGGGCCGTTCTTATGAGAGAGCCCTACTGGAGGTAAGCGTTTTTAAGTCCCTTTCCCAACTCCTCCCGGTGAGAGCTTGCCTGCGGTAAAGGTTCCTAGACGGGAGGCAGAACCCGTCAAGAGAAAGCTGAAGAAGCTCGGCCTCTACGACGGCAGGAGGAGGCCGAGGAGGGAAAACGGGTATGTTCTCCTCCCGGTTATCAGCGACCCCCGTATTGAGGGACTCGGCTACGAGGTTTTCCGGGTGGAGCTCCCGCTCAGGCCGGAGAGGCAGATATACAAGAACCTTGAGAGTGTTTTGGCCGAGAGGATGAGCAGAGAAGAGCTGAAGCACCTGAGGCGCTACGACGTGATAGGCGACATAGCGGTCATCCAGATTCCAGAAGAGCTTGAGCACCGCGTTGAAGACATAGTCTGGGGCCTGAGGAAGGTTCACCCGTTTCTGAAGGTGATAGCAAGAAAGGGCTTCCACGAAGGTGCCTTCAGGATAAGGGACTACTCAATAATCTGGGGTGAGGAGAGGCTGGAAACAGTCCACAAGGAAAACGGCGTTCGGATAAAGGTTGATTTATCAAAGGTCTTCTTCAACCCGAGAATGAAGGGAGAGCGGTACAGATTGGCCCAGCTCGTCCGCGACGGCGAGAGGATTCTCATTCCCTTCGCCGGCGTTCTGCCGTATGCGCTCGTGATAGCGAGGTACAGGAAGGTCAAGATAACCGCCGTCGAGCTGAACAGGGAGGCCTACGAGCTCGGCCTTGAGAACATCGAACTGAACCGGGAAAGGCTGAGGGGCGAGATAGAGTTCATTCACGGCGATGCCTTCGAGGTTCTTCCTGAGTTACCGAGCTACGACCGCGTGATAAGCCCGACGCCGAGGGGCGTTGATGCACTGGCTTTGACTCTCTCCAAGGCCGAGAAATGGCTCCACTACTACGACTTCGTCCATGAGGGGGAGATTGAGAGGTTCCGGGCAAGAATCCTCGACGAGTGCCTTAAGCTTGGAAGGGACTGCTCGGTGAGGGTGAAGAAGGTGAGCGACTTTAAGCCACATGTATTTAAGGTGTGCGCCGATATCGAATTAAAAGAGGGATAAAGAGCAATTCCTTCACTTCTTCCCGAGGAAGTCGAACAGCGTCGCCTGCTTGCCCTTCTTCTTGGGCTTGTCTACCTTCCCCTCGCTTTCCCCGACGGCTTCCATTTCCTCCTCGGCCTTCTGGAGCTCCTCCTCGCTTATCTCTTCCTCCACCTCTTCTTCGGCTCCTTTCTCCCCCTCAATTTCTTCTCCTCCTATCTCAGCGGCGACCCTCACGTGCTCCTCAAGCTCACCCCGCTCCTTGAGCTTCTTTTCGATGTTCATGCTCTTGCCCCATATGGTCTTAGCCTTCTCTTTATCGCCAACTATGAACTCGACCTCCTTGAGGTCAAGGTCGAGGTAGACGACGAAGTGCGCCGCCACCTCCGGATTGTACTCGAATATCGCCTTCAGAACGTTGAGGGTCTCCAGGGCTTCGAGCTTCGCCATGTGCATCTCCTTCATTATCTTCCTGAGTACCGAGTCCCTCAGTCCCCTTTCGGCCTTGCTCTCCGTGAGGAGCTTTATGGTCTTGGGCGGATAAATCCTCACGAAGCCCTTCCTCTTAACGCCCGCAACAGCAACCCCCGCCGTCATCATGTCCGTGGCGTACTTCCAGAGGCCGTAGTTCCCCGTTCTCTGGGCCCTGCCGAGGTATATGTCCGCCCTGCTGAGAGCCTCGTAGGCCCTCGCTATGTCCTCTGGCCTGTAGTAGACGTAGGGAAGGTTCTCGTCTATCCACTGGAGGAGCTCGTGGGGGAACATGTCAACTCCGAGGACGACCAGCTTGGCCTTCTTGGCGTTGTCGGTTGCGAAGAGCTGAGCCAGAGCCTGGAAGACGCTCTTTTCCGTGTCGCGGTAGGCGAGAACGTCGGCGGCATCCTCCACCCCGCCGGACACAACCGTCTGGAGGTCGTTGATCGCTGCGCGAAGATCGCCGTTCGCTCTCTTCGCTATCTCGTAGAGCACCTCCTTCGGAACGGTTAAGCCTTCTGCATGAAGGATCCTCACGAGCCCCTTTATGATGTCCCTCTGGGTCAGGCGCTTGTATTCAACGATCTGGGCCTTGTTCCTTACCTCCCTCGGAACCTCCCAGTAGTGGTTGGCGCTCATTATTATTGGGTTCCTTGCCCGGTCTATCAGCTTCGCTATTTCGCGAGCGCCGCTCGGCTCCATGTTGTCTGCCTCATCGAGGAATATGAGCTTCCTCCGCTTCCCCAGGATGTCCAGGGTGTATGCGGCCTGAACGTAGCGCTCCACCTTCTCAAAGGTTCTTTCGTCGCTGGCGTTGAGCTCGATTATTTCGAAGCCGTACTCCCTGGCTATAGCGTAAACCGTCGCCGTCTTACCTGTTCCAGGAGGGCCGGCCAGGATCAGCGCCTTCTTCTTCGGCGGACTGCCCTGGAGCCACGCCTCTATCCATGCCTTCACCTGTCCCAGGGCCTTGGTCTGGTTTATCAGCTCCGCCAGGCGCCTCGGCCGGTACTTCTCAACCCAGGGCATCTCCGTCATGGCCATCACTTACCCATCAGGGTGAACTGGGCGAGTAAAGCTTCAAGCTGTATCATCTCGTTGGCGCCTTCAACGAGGCGGAAGTTGTACTCTCCTATCTTATCCGCCAATGCCACCTTCTTGTCCTCAGGTATCGTCAGGTTGAAGACCTCCTTGTGCATCTGGATGAGAACATCCTCGCCGCTCAGGCCCTGCTTGAGGAGTATCTCCCTGAGCTTCTCCCTAGCCTTGAGGAAGTTGCCCTCCAAGGCCAAGGCCATCATCTGTCTGACGTCCTCCGGACGGGCCCTGCTGGCAACGAGGAAGACGTTCTCATCGGTTATCTTGGTGTCGAGGGCCGCTGCAGCCTGCAGGACGTTTATGGCCCTTCTGAGGTCGCCCTCTGCAACGTAGAGGAGCGCCTGGAGTCCTTCCTCCGTCAGTTCAAGCCCCTCGTTCTCGGCTATGAGCTCTATGCGCCTCGCTATGTCCTCGTCCCTCAGCGGCCTGA
The DNA here is from genome assembly GCF_012027305.1 of Thermococcus sp. MAR1. Taxonomy (NCBI): domain Archaea; kingdom Methanobacteriati; phylum Methanobacteriota; class Thermococci; order Thermococcales; family Thermococcaceae; genus Thermococcus; species Thermococcus sp. MAR1. The sequence goes on along the minus strand of NZ_SNUF01000003.1, from coordinate 143,602 downwards.
AGCGGAAGATGGCACACCTCGACTGTATCGGCTCGATTATCTTTGAGGAGTAGTTGCAGCTGAGTATAAAGCGGACGTTGTTCGAGAACATCTCCATCGTTCTCCTCAGCGCCTGCTGGGCGTCCTGGGTCAGGGCATCGGCCTCATCGAGGAAGATTATCTTGAAGCTGGCCCCGCCTATCGGCTTCGTTCTCGCGAACTCCTTCACCTTCTCCCTAATCACGTTTATGCCCCTTTCATCGCTCGCGTTCAGTTCGAGGAAGTTGTGCCTCCAGCCCTCGCCGAAGAGCTCCCTCGCGAGGGCCAGAGCGGCCGTCGTCTTCCCGACGCCGGGCGGCCCGGCAAATAAAAGGTGCGGCATGGAACCGGTTTTAACGTAGTGCTTGAGCCTCTTGACTATGTGATCCTGACCCACCATGTCGTCGAGCTTTTGAGGCCTGTACTTCTCAACCCAGGGCTTTTCGAGGATTTTAACCTCCTTAACTTCCTCCGGCATAGCTATCACCCTACCTAAAGGGCTTATGAGCTTTGGGGGTATTAAGCCTTTTGCCATGTGCAAAACTTTTATACCTCGATGTCCAAAAATCACCGGTGGTTCTCATGGCGAAGCTCGACTGGATTAGGGAAGAGCTCAAGGAGCTCAAGGAGAAGGGCCTTTACGTGACCATCAGAAAGCTTGAGAGCGCCCAGGGCCCCTGGGTCGTCGTTGACGGAAAGCGCGTTCTGAATATGTGTTCGAACAACTACCTCGGTTTAGCGGCCCATCCCAAGATAAAGGAGGCCGCCATAAGGGCAATCCTCGACTACGGCGTCGGTGCCGGAGCCGTCAGAACCATAGCCGGAACCATGGAACTCCACGTGGAGCTCGAGGAGAAGCTCGCCAAGTTCAAGAAGAGGGAAGCCGCTATACTCTTCCAGAGCGGCTACAACGCAAACCTCGGCGCATTAAGTGCTCTGCTCACCAAGAAGGACAACGGTGTCTTTATCAGCGAGGAGCTCAACCATGCAAGCATCATAGACGGAATGCGCCTCAGCGGCGCTCCTAAGGTCATCTACAAGCACCTCGACATGGAGGACCTCAAGAAGAAGCTTGAAGAGAACAAGGACAAGGAGAAGAAGATAATCGTCAGCGACGGTGTCTTCTCGATGGACGGTGACCTTGCGCCGGTCCCGGAGATGGCCGAATTAGCTGAACAGTACGATGCAATGCTCTACATCGATGATGCCCACGGTGAAGGCGTTTTGGGAGACAGCGGAAGGGGTATAGTCGACCACTTCAAGCTCCACGACAAGGTTGACTTCGAGATGGGTACGCTGAGCAAGGCCTTCGGCGTCATCGGCGGCTACGTCGCCGGACCGGAGGAGGCCATAGAGTACCTCAGGCAGCGCGGAAGACCGTTCCTCTTCTCAAGCGCGCCCAACCCGCCCGATGTCGCGGCAGCTATAGCGGCCGTTGAGATACTCCAGCACAGCGACGAGCTGGTTAAGAAGCTCTGGGACAACACCCACTTCCTCCAGAACGGGTTGCGGGAGTTGGGCTACGACCTCGGCAACACCAAGCACCCGATTACGCCGGTCATGCTCTACGACGAGAAGACCGCCCAGGAGTTCTCAAAGCGCTTATACGACGAGTACAACATCTTCGCACAGGCGATAGTCTACCCGACCGTCCCGCTCGGAACGGCCCGTATAAGGCTCGAACCTTCAGCAGCCCACACCAAAGAGGACCTCCAGTACGTTCTGGATGCCTTTGAAGACCTCGGAAAGAAGACCGGCTTTTTGAAGTGAACCGGTTTTTACATCTTTTCCAGTTTTAGTTCGAAATACCAACTACTGCCCCCTTTTCTGTGTTGGGTAAAAACCAAAGAATTACTGGATCTGCCCCACATCCACCGAAAAATATAATTCTTGGGAGAGAATACAATAAAATGTGTGATAACCAGGTTATGACGGGGGTGCCCCCGATGACCCTGATTCCAGCCATACTGGTGGAGATTTCATTCGTGGGTGTAGCCCTCCTGGCCCTCAGGTACCGGGGTAGGTTCACATCCCACTACCCGGAGCTTAAGAAGTTCTATGATTACACCCTTTCCGCCTTCATTACAGGGGCAGCGGCCAAGTTCACCTTCTTGTTTTTGGACCTTAGGGACAACGGTATGATCCCCCTGACCCCTGAGGAGGCGTCACTGATAAACGCTGGGGGCAACGCACTTATCCTAGTCGCAACAGCTATGTTCTTAATTGGCTGGGTAAACCTTCTAAAAGCCCTCATGGAGAGGTACGAGCTGATACCCGTGATCGAGTTCGCCGAAAATGAAAGGGGAAACGTCCTCAAACCCGGCCTCTACCTCTGCAACCTGCCGAACTGCTACCCGGTAATAGCCAAGCTCCTGCGTGGAAGGGCTGGGTTGATAGTCTCAAGGCACCCGCCCGAGGTCATCAGGCAACGCCTAAAAATCGAGAAAACCCCAGTACTCTGGCTGACCACGATCAGGGGCAAAAACACGGTTTCTCCCACCAGGCTTGAGTTCCTCCTCCAGACGATGGTGGACTTCATGAGAAAGACAGAGGACCCGAAGATAATCTTTCTCGATGGGGTCGAATACCTCATCTTAGAAAACGGCTTCGTGCCTGTCTTCAAGTTCCTAACTACCCTAAAGGACTACACCACCATCTACAACACCGTGGTTATAGTCCCCTTAAAGGAAGAGGGAGTAGACGAGAAGAGCGTGAACCTCATGTACAGGGAGTTTGAGAGGCTGAGAATGAAACCCTCGTGAACCGAAAGCTTAAACTGACTCAAGCACCACAGAAGGTGAACAGACAGGAGAACTCCAGATAGATAACAATGAAAATTACCGCCGCGATGAACCCAGTAGCGAGAGCAAAGTTGAGTGCTCTGTTCTTCTCCCAGGCATCATCGCGGTCGTAGGGGAGGACAAATAGATAATCCAGAAGGGGAATAATTCCCACAAAAATCAACGGCCACCCTATCAGGAGAATGCCACCGCGGAGCAAGAAGAAACAGAAGACAGGAATCAAAGAGAGCGCAAAAATCTTAAGGAGGCATTTCCTCCCAGGCCAAAGCCCAAGGTAAACCCTACCAGCCAGAAGACGGACTACGAACCAGGGAGCACCGACCATGCCCCAGACCAGCAGGAAAATCACCGATGCAATGGATAACACGCCCCACCCCATTCAAAACTTCACCCATTCTATTTTATAGTACACCACGTCGTTGTCCTCGTCAACGACGGCCATCACCATGTTCTTCCTGACGCCGTGGGCAACCCTCACGCGCGCCGTTATATCATTGGGGCTAAAGCGGAGGTTCTCCGGAACCACCCAGATGAGCCACTGGGAGTGCTCGTCCATCCCGCGCCTGTAAACGCGGAAGTGGGAGCCGAACTTGAGGGCGGACTTCACCGTGTACCCCCTGTCGCGCAGGTCGGTGTAAACCAGGAGCTTTATGTCGAACTGCTCGTCCCTTTTCCTTCCGAGTTCGACCAGTTCCCTGAAAGAGAGCTCTTTTTCGCCGTCGAAGACCCTTATTCTGCCCTTCTCCATAAGATAAGCCGCCTCTATGAGCGAGAGAAAGAGCTTCCCGTTCACAACCTCGCCGAAGTAGCGCTTGTTGTAGAACTGGTTTATCGCCTTTTCACGCTCGCTGAAGACTCTGTCCCCGCTGAGATGGAAGATTATCGGCTCCTTCAATTCCTCCCACCCCATTCCTCAGCAGGTAGAAGCATGTAATAGGCATCCTCCCCGTCGGCGTAGTAGCCGATTATGCGCTTGATGCGCTTGAAACCAAAGCGCTCGTAGAGCTTTATGGCCCTTTCGTTGCTCACGCGAACCTCCAGGCCTATGTAGCGGGCGCCCTTCTTTATGAGCCTTTCGATGGCCTCACTAAGCAGGGCCGAACCAATGCCGCTGCCCCGGTACTGGGGGTCGACGGCTATGCTCATTATATGCCCCTCCAGATCGGGCCTCAGATAGGCCATCACGTAGCCGATGACCCTCCCCCTGTACTCGGCAACCAGAAACGTGTCCGGATTGTTCTCAAGAAAAACGAGAAAAACCCCCCTCGGATATTCCTCGCGGAATGAGAGCCGTTCTATCCTGACGACGTCGGGTATGTCGAACAGCTTCGCCGGCCTTATGACGACCATCGCCAGGGGAATCCTCCCACCGGCTTCCCTAACGGACACGCTCATGTTATAAACTACACGCCAAAGCTTTTAAGACTTGAGGAGGACTTCATGTGGGGTGGCCACCCCGCGTGATGAGCACTCTCGAACCTGACCCCGGGATGATGACCGGATTCCTGGCTGATTCTTTCCCCTACTTTCTGGAGTAAAGTTTAAAGCCCCCGAGAACCAAGTCAGCCGATAGGTGATGTTATGCGCATAGCCGAAGACCTTAACAACCCGGTTGGAATCGTGACCGGTGAAGCCACGGTCAGCTCCTTCCAGTTCTACGCTCATCCCGATAGCGACCTCAAGTTTGGAGACTTCGTTGTTGCAAAGCTGTGCAAGGAGGCGAAGGACAGGAACTGCCGCTGGAACGGCGATGAGTGGGTTATAGGCACCATCAGGGGGATTAAAAACATCAACTGGCTCCTCAGCGAGGGGAAGAGCACTTTCGCGAGCCTCGACCTCGACCTGAGGGAGTACGGGGAGAGCATAGGCGAGAACGAGGCGCTTATAGTCACCGTCCACGTGCTGGGAAGGATAGAGTTCAGGGGTGAGGTTGCCGAGATAGTCCCCAACCGTGTCCCCGTCCCCAACGGAAACAAAGTCTACATAGCCAGCTCAGACCTCCTCAGGGCTATCTACTACGGCGGGGAGGGCTTCATCGAGGTGGGGACCCTGCTTTTGAGGGAGGACGTGCCGATATACCTCAACGCCGACGAGCTGGTTTCAAGGCACTTCGCAGTTTTAGCCGTCACCGGGGCCGGCAAGAGCAACACCGTTTCGGTAATGCTCTGGAAGATGGTGGAAGACCTGAGGGGAACCGTCGTCGTCCTCGACCCACACGGCGATTACATGCGCCTTAGTCTTCCCAACACGGGCACAAAGTACGTCAACCTCATCGAGGCAAGGATTCAGCCGGAGACGATGGACGGCGAGGAGCTGGCTGACCTAATGGAGATACAGAGCAACGCAACCATACAGCGCTCCTACCTGCTCCGCGCCTGGGACACGGTTCTCCACGAGAACCCCAACCTCGGTGGAAGGGAGATAGTTAAGGCCGTCCTCGACCTGCTCCAGAACTGGGTGGCCAACGCCGGGGGGAGCTACTGGGACCCCCACGCGAACAAATACCGCGACCTGGGCGAGATAAAGGCAACCGAGAGGGAAACGATAACGAGGCTCACGATGAAGATATCCCGCTTCCTGAGGAACTACGGCCACCTGCTCTCAAGCGAGGACATAGTAGCATCCATCAGAGCCGGGATGGTGAACGTTATAGACCTCGGACCGCTCGACGAGGGCCAGATGAAGCTTGTCGCAGCAAAGCTCCTCGAAAAGATGTTCGAAACCAGAATGGACTACGAGAAGGCCAGAAAGAGGCTCGAATACCTCAGGAGAAAGTACGGGAGCAGGATCTCGGCCGTTTCGGAAGAGGTGGAGGAGCTTGAGAGGTTCATCCGCTCGGTTGAGGCGAGCTATCCGGCCCTCTCAGAACCTATACTCATAATAGTGGAAGAGGCCCACATCTTCGCACCCCACGGCGAGAAGGGCGGAACCGTGAGGATTCTAAGCAGAATCGCCAGGGAGGGCAGGAAGTTCGGGGTCGGGGTAGGTTTGGTATCCCAGAGACCGAGCAGGCTCAGTGAAGACGTCCTCAGCCAGACGAACACCAAGATAATAATGCGCATCGTGAACCCGAACGACCAGAACTACGTCATAAAGGCCAGCGAGCAACTGAGCGGCGAACTGATGGGCGACATAGCCGGCCTCGGCAAGGGCGAGGCGGTGATAGTAGGCCAGGCCATAAGCCTGCCGGCGCTGGTGAAGATACACAACTTCAAGGCCCTCGGCGGCGACTACGGCGGGGAAGACATAGGCGTCGTGAGGCGCTGGAGGGAAAGGGCGGAGCGCGAGAGGGCAGAGGAGAAGAAGGAGGAGCTCTACGAGGAGGAGGGCATAGAGCTGGACTTCTGAGGTGTTAGCATGAAGTTCGCCCACATGGCAGATGTCCACCTCGGCTTCGAGCAGTACCGCCTTCCCTACCGTGCCGAGGAGTTTGCCCAGGCCTTCAGGGAGGCAATGGAAAAAGCGATAGCGGAGGAAGTTGACTTCATCCTCATAGCCGGCGACCTGTTCCACTCAAGCCGGCCCAGCCCGGAGACCATAAAGACCGCGATAGAGATACTGAAAAAGCCGAAAGAAGCCGAAATTCCTGTCTTCGCCATAGAGGGGAACCACGACAGGACGCAGAGGAAGGTCTCGGCATATCATCTCCTTGAGGGGCTCGGTCTGCTCCACCTCGTCGGTCTGAGGGACGAGAAAGTCGAGAACGAGTATCTGACGAGCGAGAGGCTTGGGGGCAAATACCTCGTTAAGGGCGTCTTTGAGAGGGGCGGAAAGAGCGTCGAGATCCACGGACTGAAGTACATGAGCGCGGCATGGCTTGAAAGGAACAGGCTGGGGGAGATCTTCAGGCCGGAAGGCGATGCAATCCTGATGCTCCACCAGGGGGTAAAGGAGCTCATAGAGAAGATGATGGGGATAATCCCCGAGAGCCAGCGCGACTACTTCGAGCTGAGGATGGAAGACCTGCCAAAGGGCTACCTCTACTACGCGCTCGGCCACATCCACAGGAACTTCGAGACCAGCTACGACATAGGGACTCTGGTCTACCCGGGCTCGCTCCAGCGCTGGGACTTTGGAGACTATGAGCTCAGGTACCGCTGGAACGGGAGGAGCTTCACCCCGGAGGCCGGTACGAGGAAGGGCTTCTACGTAGTCGAGGACTTTAAGCCGAAGTTCATCGAACTGAGGGTGAGGCCCTTCATAGACGTCAAACTCAAGGCCGACGAGGAGACCGCCAAGAGGGAGCTGAAGCGCCTCAGGAGCAAGATACCAGGGGAGGCCTTCGTAAGGCTCGACCTGCGCTGGGAGAAGCCCTACGACGTTTCCAGCTTTCAAGAAATCCTGGAGGTCAAATACCTCTATCTGAGAACGCGCTTTGAAAGGAAGCTGAAGGCCGCCGCCGGCGGAGAAGTGCCGAAGCCGGCCGAGTATTTCACCCCAGCGGAGCTGAGGGCGATAGAGCTGACCGGCGAGAAGAAGTTCGATGCCATAGATACCGTCGTCGAGCTGTTTCTGAAAGCCGAGGAGAAGAATCCCGAAAAGCCGGGAGAGGAGAAGCGCGAAGAGCCCGCCCCGGCCGAGGAGGAAAAGCAGAAGAGAGAGGAAAAACCCGAAAGGGCGCGGAAATCGGAGAAACCCAAGCCAAAGGGCAAGCCCACGAGCATTCTCGCCTGGATCGGTGGTGGAGATGAAGATTGAAAAGCTCATAATCAAGGACTTCCGCTCCCATTCACTGACGAAGGTCAACTTCACGAGCGGGATAAACCTCATAATCGGACAGAACGGAAGCGGTAAGAGCTCCCTCCTCGATGCGCTCCTCGTCGGCCTCTACTGGCCGAGCAAGCCCAAAGACCTCAAAAAGGAGGACATACTCAGGGTGGACGGAAAGTCCACGGAGATAACGGTCTTCTTCGAGAAGGACGGCGTCAAATACCAGCTCCACAGGAACATAACCCGGGGAATGGCCTTCGCCAAGTACCACGATGGGAGCTCCTGGAAGCATGCTACAGAGACCAGCCAGAAGGCTGTGAGGGACTGGATGGAAAAGCTCGTTCCGTACGACGTCTTTCTCAACGCGATTTACATAAGGCAGGGAGAAATCGACGCCATCCTTGAGAGCGACGAGAGCAGGGAGAAGGTTGTCAGACAGGTTCTCGGCCTTGAAAAATACGAGAACGCCTACAGGAACCTCCTCGAAGTTAGGAAAGAGATTGAGCGGAGAATAAAATCAACGGAAGACTACCTCAAGAGCACGGAAAACCTCGACGAGCTGATCGGAGAGATGGAGAGGGAGCTGTCCAAGACCCTCAAAGAGATAAACGAGCTCTCACCCCAGATTCCAAAGCTGGAGAAGGAACTGGAAGGAGTAGAGAGAAAGCTCAAGGAACTCGATGCCCTGGAGAAGGAAATAAACTCCCTCAGACTTGAGGTCAAGGAGAGGGAAGGGAACCGAAAGCGGCTTGAGACGAAGCTGGATGGACTTGAAAAACGCATAACCGAGAGCAAAGAAAGATTGAGTGAGCTGAGAGAACTTGTGAAGGAGTTCCAGAGGCTTAAGGAGAAAGCAGAGCTCTACCTGAAGCTCTCGAACTTCAGAAGGCGCTATGTGGACGAGAAGGCCAGGAACGAGAAGCTCGCCGAGAACTACCGGGCACAGATTTCGGCGATAGAGGAGCGCCTCAAGGAGCTGAGCGAACTGGAGAAGCGCCTCAGGGGACTGGAGAAAGAGAGGGACAAACTCGAAAGGAAACTCAAGGGGCTCGAAAAGGACGTCCGAGCATACGAAGATGCCAGATCGTTATCATCGCAACTGGAAGACCTCAGAAAACGCCTCAAACTCTCCAGAGAAGAGATAGAAAAGTTCATCGAAGAGATCGAGGATGCAAAGAAGAGGAAGGAAGAGATACAGGCAGAGCTAAACGAGATAAACGGGGAGCGTGGCGGGCTGAAAAACCTGGCCAAGGAAAGGAACAGGGCCATAATGGAGCTGAAAAAAGCCAAAGGTAAATGTCCCGTCTGCGGCAGAAAGCTGACCGAGAAGCACAGAAAGGAGATAATCGAGAAGTACCAGGCCGAGCTCAAAGATGTTTCCCAGTCCCTGAAGGAGCTCGACGAAAGGGAAAGGGACCTCAGGAGCGAGCTCGTCAAGATAGAGAAGATCCTGAAGAGGGAGCGCGAGCTTATAAGGCAGAAAGAGCTCCTCGACCAGATAGCTGAGCTTGAGGAGAAGCTGAAGGGATACAAGCTTGAGAAGCTCAGGAAGAAGGCGGAGGAGTACGAGAGAGCGAAGAGCGAACTGAGCAGGCTCATGGGTGAACTGGAGAGCACGAAAGCCGAGCTTGAGAAGGCGAAGGCACTCAAAAAGAAGAAGACAATCGCCGGGGAGAAGCTCAAGCTTATCGAGGAGAAGCTGAGGAAGCTCAATGAGGAGCTTGAGGGGATGGGCTTTTCAAAGGTTGAAGAGCTCGACGAAAAGCTTGCAGAGCTCGAACCGTCCTACAAGCGCTACCTGGAACTGAGGAACTCCAAGGAGGAGTTTGAGCGGGAGAAGAGCAAGCTGGAGAGGCTCAAGCTGGAGCTTGAGGAGGTAAAGAGTAGCCTGGATGCTGAGAGCAGAGCACTGAAGGAGCGGATGGATGAGCTGTCAAAGAAAGAGAAGCTTTACAGCATGGAGGAGCACGAAAAGACCCGGGAAGCCTTCGCCTCGCTCAGGGAGGAGCTGGCCGGGAAGAGGGCCCAGCTGGAGGCTCTAAAGAAGAAGCGCGACGAGACCATGGAGAACCTCAGGAAGCTCAAGGAGGAGAGGGAGCGCAGAAAGGAGAAGGCAAAGGAACTTGAGGAGCTTAAGAAAGCCCGTGAGAGAGTGCAGGAGCTCAGGGAGAAGGTGAGGCGCTACAAGGCCATGCTCAAGGAAAACGCCTTGGCAAAGGTCGGCGAGATAGCCAGCGAGATATTCGAGGAGCTGACCGAGGAGAAGTACTCCGGGGTTACAGTGAAGGCGGAGGAGAACAAGATACGGCTTGGGGTGCTATACAACGGCAGGGAATACGGCCTCGGGTTCCTCAGCGGCGGGGAGAGGATAGCCCTCGGCCTGGCCTTCCGGCTGGCGCTCTCGCTCTATCTGGCTGGAGAGATAAGCCTCCTCATTCTCGACGAGCCAACACCATACCTCGACGACGAGAGAAGGAGAAGGCTCGTTGACATAATGCAGCGCTACCTAAGGAAAATACCTCAGGTAATAGTCGTTTCGCACGACGAGGAGCTGAAAGACGCCGCCGACAGGGTGATACGGGTGAGCCTTGAGAACGGCGTCTCGGTGGTCAAAGAGGTCGAGCTGGGGGTGTGACGATGGGGTACAGGCTCATAGACAGGGCGAGCGTTGACAGAATAAAAGGCATGCTGCTGAGGGGCTACGCCGAGGCGCAGGATAAGCTGAAAACCATAGAGTGGCGTGAGCTGCCGGACAGGAGGGAAAGCAAAGTCTATGCAATCGACGGGAGCCAAGGAAAGCAGAGGCTCAGCGGAACGATTTTCTACGCCGTCTCAAGTTACGCCTTCGGCAACGGCCCGGCATACAGGCTGGTCTACACCAACGCAATGCTCTACAACCAAGGTATATCCGACCAGATAATCCGCCTCCAGATGGAGACCCTTGAGAACAAGCTGGGCTACCTCGCGGCGAAGATTGGCAACGTGGACTACGTCATGATGGACGGAACTTTAACTGGTTCTCTGACGAGGCCGCCAGTTTATCCGGAGAGCGTGCGGGGGATAAACGCCCTTCAGGTTGTGTTAGAAGACGAGTTCGCCTCCATGATAGAGTTTGTGCTGGAAAGACTTGAGAAAAACTACCAGGATCTGGAATCAAGGCTCAAAAAAGAAGGAAAAAGCCATGAGGAAGTGATATTTGCGGAGTCCCTTATGAGGGACGTTTTCAGAAAGTTCTTCAGAAACAAACTCATTGCACACTCCAAAGGAATCAGGATAAGAAACTGCGAAACAGCACCGGAGAAAGTGCTAATACCACTCGATGCCCTCGAGAGGTATAGAGGAAGGAGTGTTGAAGAAGCCGTCGAGAACCTGAGGAAAAAATACTGCAGGGAGATAGTGATCGAAGATATCAGGGAAGCCATCCATGTGGTTTTAAGCTACATTGAATACCTCTACTCGTTGGAGCAACTTCTCGATATGAATCTAATTTACGTCGCCAAAAGTTTCTATACAAAGCGGTTTTCAAAGAAAGCCGGTGTTGATCTTCCAGATGTACCGTATCTTGATGTCTACATACGGAAAAAATTCGGCGAAGAGATACCAGGATACTTACCATTCCCCGAACCGGTGAAAGTTGAGCACTCCCTCCCAGAGTCGCTGAGAGAGTTCTTTCCAAAAATCGAGGACATAAGCTCTCGGGGTGTTCCCTCCGCGTACATCCGCACCATGAAGGGCGGTGTCATATACCTCCTCCAGAGCAACAGGGAGATAAACGACGACCTCTTGGCTGAGATACTCTGGCACGAGAGGAACGGCTACTTCAGGCCGCTCCAGAGGGCCCACGAGGGAGTGAAGATCGAGAAGAAGGCCTTCGATGCCGAGCTGAAGGCACTGCTCAATATAATAAAGGCCGAAAGCCCCGAGCTGAGGGTATTCCTGAAGTACGGGAGGAGCCCGCTGGAGTAAAAAAGAAAGCTCAGGAAACCGAGACACTAAAGGTCGCCAGGATTCTCAGGTACGAGCCGTCGATGCCGTTCATGTAGTCCCTTATTTTTCCTCCGGTAGCCCACCTGTCCTGCCCGGCGAGGACTATGACAACCTGTCCCTCGGCCCAGACGTTGGTCTTAACGAACATGCCCCTCTCTCCGTTTCTCACCGCACTCTGCTCGCCGGGGGTTAGAACCTGCCTTACGTAGCCACCAACGCCGTCGTAGGCGTCGGGCCCGCCGAGGATTATGATTATCTTCGAGTCCCTGTAGGCCCCGAAATCGTCGGCGGTGACGTGCCTAACCGAGAGACCAAATGCACCGAGCTGTGAAGCCAGCAGGTTGCCCTTGATGCTCCAGTCTATGTCGTTGGCGAGGATAACAACCTCTGGCATCTGAACGGGCCTGTAGTTCAGGGTCCAGTCCACCAGCTCCCTGAGAACCGAGAGCTCTCCCTCACTGCCGGCCTCAAGTTCCAGAGAACTGTAGACTGCACGGTAGTTCCCCTCGGTGGCAAGTATTCCACCACTGTAATCGCTGGTGCGGGCCAGAAGCATCGGGACGTAGCCCTTGAGGGCATGGAGGAGCCTGACGCGCTCAAGGAGCTTCCTCTCGATGGGAATCTCCGCCACCATGTCATTGTAGCCCATCACAACACTTCTGTCCGTAACATCCATGGAGGAGATAACCTCCGGCAGAACCATTGACGCCGAGAGCGAGAAGTTGAACTGCACACCGGTGATGTTCTTAATGGACTCGTCCATCTCGCGCATCCTGAGGCCGTTCTCCGAGGCGAAGCGCGAGACGCTCCTCTTGGCTATGCCGAAATGGGCTGGGGAAAGCAGGTACTGCCATCCAACGGTGGAGTAAGCGCTAACATCAATTGTGCCGCCGTTGAACGGCCCCCTGTCAGAGAGTATCAGGGAATAGCCGGTGTTCACATACGGAACCATCGCCGAGGCCTGGGTGAGGTTTAGTTCCTCCCTGGCCGCATCCGCAATGGCCAGCGAGTCAAGGCCAAGGAGTTTCGCCAGACTCGGCGGGTCCTCTGTACCTCCAACGTGCTGCGGATTCGTGGCATCAAATAGGGTTCCCGCCGTGACCACAAGGCCGGCGTGGTGAGTTTCAAGATAGTCCCCAAGGGCTGAAATCTGCTCCTCTGAGAGACCCCACTCCGGAAGCCAGAGGTTTGAGAGTATCACTGCTTGGGGCTGGAAGCTCCCCAAGGCATTGACGAGCTCATCGGGGGAGACTATCTTTATGTTGTAGTACTTGGCCAGGCCCTCCCAGTGATGATCCGAGAGCATCCAGGGCTTGAGCTTGGTCAGGGGCCCGGCGACGGCCTCGAAGTCCGAGAGGTTGTAGTGGTAAAAGCCCCTGGAGACGTTGAACTGGGTCATCAGGAAATCCAGGGACTTCTCGAAGGCCATCGCCTCGACCGAGGGGTCAACTATGAGAACCTTCGGCCCGCCGGGGTTGGCAACGTAGTAAGAGTAAACGGGGCTGTAGGATGTGTGGCCCTCGACGTCTGTGACGACTATCTTAAACTCTATCCTGCTTCCAGGCGGCGCTCCCGGCAGGTTTATCTTGCGGTAGAAGACGTAGAAGTTCTGGCTCTCGCCGTAGAAGCGGTGTATTATCGACTGGTAGAGGGACCAGTTCTCACCGGCCGCGGCGGTTCTAACGTAGGCGGGTTTCCAGTCTCCGCCGTTTATCCGGTAGTATGCCTCAACCTTGCCGTTGCCCACAGTGACCCCGAAGTCATCGGCTATGTAAAAGTACACCGTGAACTCCTCGTAGGGACCAATGACAAAATCCTTGGGGATGTTGCCCACGATTATTATAGGCGGCCGCAGTTCAGAGACTATCACAGCCGAGGATGCCGGTGGGAGGAGCATACCGAACAGCAACAGTATTGCAAAAACCGCTTTGAGTTTATCCATAGTGTCCTCACCAACATAAGGTAACGCTTCCGAACTATTTATATTTAGCCCGAAAGCTTTAAACGCCTGGACAAATAATCCATGGCCATGAAAAAATGGCTCCCAACTCTGCTGGCCCTCTCGATCATAGCGGCCTTCCTCGGCATCTACGTAGGCTCGGTTAACCTGACTCCCTCGGAAGTAACCGCCAGCGTAGTCTATGGAGTAAAATCAGCCTTATCGCGGGTATTTTCCTTCATAAAACCCGGTGAGAGACCGAAGGCTTTCATCATCGTGTGGGAGCTCCGCCTCCCGAGGGTTCTGTTGGCCTATCTGGTCGGACTCTCCTTAGCTTCCGCCGGTGTGGCGAGTCAGGCACTCTTCCGGAATCCCCTGGCCGACCCGTACATAATCGGCGTCAGCGCAGGGGCGGGCATAGGTGCGGCGCTGGGGGCTATCTACGCCCCACAGCATATGGGCGGCCTGGCCCTGGCCTCGGCCCTGCTCTCGGTGTTCATAGTTTACTCCGTCTCAAGGGTTGATGGAAAAGTTCCCGTCGATACACTCCTCTTGGCGGGAATAGCCTATGGCTTCCTGGCGAGCGCGATAACGTGGTACCTCATAATAAGCCAAAGCGAAAGGACCCACGTAACTTGGATGTGGCTCATGGGGACGTTCAACGGCGCTGGTTGGGGAGACGTGGGCGAGATGTTTATCATTGCACTCCTCGGCCTCGGCTTCCTCGTATGGAAGTGGCGCGAGCTGAACCTGATACTCTTCGGAGAGGAAAGCATTGCCCTCGGTCTGGACGTCCACCTCTACAGAAAGCTCTTTATCGGAGCAATAGCCGTCCTAACCGCCTTTGCCGTCTCGACCGCGGGGATAATTGGCTTCGTCGGCCTCGTCAGTCCGCACATAATGCGCCTTCTCCTCGGACCAAACCACAGGGAGCTGACCCCTGCAAGTGCCCTCTTCGGAGGCGTTCTGCTCGTTTTCGCTGACCTGCTCGCGAGAACCGTCGCAAAGCCGACGGAACTGCCCGTTGGCATAATAACCGCCCTAATGGGCGCGCCCTTTTTCCTCTACCTCCTGATGAAGCATAAGAGGGGGGAGCTGTACTCATGAAGGCGCTTGAGGTTAAAATTTCCTTCGCCTACGGTGAGAGGGAAGTTCTCCGGGAGGTGGAGTTCATCGCTGAGAGGGGGGAGCTTTTAGCCATAATCGGCCCCAACGGTGCCGGGAAGTCAACCCTACTCAAGTGCCTGGTCGGAATCCTCAGGCCGAGGGGCCACGTGATCTTCGACGGAACAAACCTGCTTGAGCTTAAGCCCAGGGATAGGGCCAAACTGATAACCTACGTTCCCCAGAGCTCGTTCCCCGAGTTCGCATTCACCATAGAGGAGTTCGTCGAGCTCGGTACCTACGCGACGAGGGGAGACGTAAAGGAAGCCCTGGAAAGGGTCGGCCTCTGGGAGCGCCGGAGGGAGCAGATAACCGCTCTGAGTGGCGGTGAGTATCAGCTCGCACTGATAGCCAGGGCCCTAGCTCAGGGCAGCGAAGTGGTTCTCCTGGACGAGCCGACGAGCCACCTCGACATAAATCACGCCCTTGAGATAATGAAGCTCCTGAGGGAAATGAGCCGGGAGAAAATCGTCATAGCGGTTCTCCACGACCTCAATCTGGCCCTCCGCTACGCGGACAAGCTGATGCTCCTCTACAACGGACAGAAGCACTGGGAAGGAAAACCGGAGGAGCTGAAGCCTGAGATCATCGAAGAAATCTACGGCGTGAAGGCGAGGATAGCGGAGGTCGATGGTCACAGGGTTCTTCTCGCCAACGTCTAGCAAAGGTTTAAAACCCGGCGTGAGAAGAAGGGTTAGGGGTGAGAGAATGGAAACTAAGAAAACCGGTACCACCACCGTGGGAATAAAGGCCAGAGATGGTGTTGTTCTGGCCGCGGATACGCAGGCTTCCCTCGACCACATGGTCGAAACCCTCAACATCAGGAAGATAGTCCCCATCACCGACAGGATAGCGATAACCACCGCCGGAAGCGTTGGCGACGTTCAGGCTCTGGCGAGAATGCTTGAGGCCGAAGCCAGATACTACCAGTTCACCTGGGGCAGGCCCATGAGCACCAAGGCAATGGCAAACCTGCTCAGCAACATACTCAACGAGAACAAGTGGTTCCCCTACCTCGTCCAGATAATCATAGGCGGCCACGTTGAGGAGCCGACCCTCGCCAACCTCGACCCAATGGGTGGACTTATCTTCGACGACTACACCGCAACCGGCTCCGGAAGCCCCTTCGCGATTGCGGTTCTTGAGGACGGCTTTAAAAAGGACCTGACCATCGATGAGGCCAAGGAGCTCGCGGTCAGGGCCGTCAGGACGGCCGGAAAGAGGGACGTCTACACCGGCAGCAGGAAGGTTCAGGTCGTCGTCATAACGAAGGAGGGCATGAAGGAAGAGTTCGCCGAGTTCAAGGAGTGAACATTTAAGCGGTCGCACCAAAGCCCTTTTTAATTCCCTTTTCGAGTTGGTAACATGCGGAATCTCCCGGAAAAGCTGGCGGTTCTCGGGCTGATAGCACTGCTCATCTCGGCGCTCTACGCAGCCGAGAGACTAACCGTCAACCCGAACACGGTTCTAAGTCAGGTAAACGAGATACTCGACCAGGTTCAGGAGATAAGGAACCTCACATTCAAGGAGAGGCCGAAGATAGTGGTTCTCACGAAGAACGAGGCCCTGGCCAAATGGAAGCCCGGAAAAGCCGACATCGAGAGGATGAAAACCGAGGAGCTTACCTACAAGATGACCCTCCTTCTTCCCCCGGACTACCAGTACATCAAAAAGGAAACCGAGAGGAGCGCCAACTGGATAGCCGCGACGGTTGGGGATACCATCTACATCATCCAGGAGAACTTCATGTCAAACCTCGACGTCGCCCAGAGGACGATAGCCCACGAGTCTGTTCACGTCCTCCAGAAGCAGTGGTTCGACGCGCGCTATGGAGCCGACACCTACGACGGGACGATAGCGGTCCAGTCACTAATCGAAGGTGATGCAGACCTCGTCGCGGACCTCTACTGCGAGAGGAACGGGATACCGATCCACAAAATACGCTCGCTGAGCGGGGATCCGCTCACAGACCTCCACATCTTCTCATACGTCTTCGGCGACAAGTTTGTTCGTTATCTGTACGAGAAAGGCGGCTGGGAGCTCGTTAATGAGGCCTACAGGTACTATCCCGTCTCGGCGCAGCAGGTCATGCATCCGGAGCTGTACCTCGAAAACGTTACCCCCCTCAACGTCATCCCGAACTCACCGCCAAACTCTCGGATTCTCAAGGAAGATAGACTGGGAGAATACTACGTCTACCTCCTCCTCAGGGACGTTGCGAAGCTTGACAACGAGACCGCCTGGAACGTCTCGAGTGCGTGGCGCGGGGACAGGCTCCTCCTAACCCAGAACGTGAGTGCCTACCTCCTCCAGTGGAAGCTCGTCTTCTCAAGCGAGAACGCCGCGAAGACCTTTGGGGAAACCCTCTCCAAGCTCGCGGAGGGAAACACCTACGCGAACTACACGATAAGAATCGATGGAAGCTCCGTTCTCCTGATCGCCGAAAGGAGGGAATAAAATGAAGCTTATCTGTCCCGTCTGCGGGAAAACCTACGATAAACCGGTTCAGAGGTGCGAATGCGGTGAATCGGTTGAGTTTGAAAGGTTCAGGGGCGAACCGTACATAGGAAGGAGCGTCTGGGAGCGGTTCTGGGACTTCTGGCCGGTGGAACCAACACTGGAGTTCTCCCTCGGCGAGGGTGACACACCCCTTGTGAAGTCGAAGCTTGGCGAAGAGCTTGGAGTGAAGCTCTACCTCAAAAACGAGACAATAAACCCGACGTGGAGCTTCAAGGACAGGGGGACGTTCCTGGCAATGAGCCACGCCCTAAAGGCCGGCTACAAAACCGTTGGAACGGTCTCAACCGGCAACATGGCAGCGAGCGTTTCGGCTTACGCTTCCCGCTTTGGGCTGAAGGCCAAAATCCTCGTCTCCCAAAGTGCCAGCGACGAGAAGCTCAAGGCCATCTCCGTCTATGGTGGAGAGGTCATTAGGGTTCTTGGCGACTACGGGAGGCTCTACTTCGAGAGCTTGGCTATAGGAGAAAAGCTCGGAGTCTATTTCATCAACTCGGACAACCCCTTCAGGATTGAGGGCTACAAGGGCATTGCCTTCGAGATAGCGGAAGAGCTGACACCGGACTACGTTCTAATTCCGACCAGCTCGGGTGGACTCTTCAGGGGAATCGCCAAGGGCTTTATCGAGCTTCACGAGAGCGGGCTCATCGATACAGTTCCAGCACTCATAGCGGTTCAGGCCGAGGGCTGTTCGCCAATGTGCACGGCCTTCAGCGAGGGAAAAGCCAGAATCGAGCGCTTTGAGAACCCGAAGACGATAGCAAAGGCCATAGCCAACCCCTACCCGCCGAGCGGGAACGCGGTTCTGAAACTGCTGAAGGAGTTCGGCTGGAAATGCGTTTCAGTGAGCGACGATGAAATCCTTGAAGCCCAGAAGAAGCTGGCCAAGGAAGGGCTCTTCGTCCAGCCGGCGAGCGCGACGGGGATAGCGGCCCTCAAAAAGATGAATCTGCCGGAGGGCGCGAAGGTCGTTTCCATACTCACGGGTTCGGGCCTCAAGACCCTGAAGGGGACACGGGCGGGTAGAATATGGGAATGTCCGCTTGAGGGACTGGAAGGATGTCTACATTGACATAAATCGACCAAAATTGTAACGATGTGTTTGTGAATACATCGGATCTCGAAATACTTATATAAGATGGAAAACATAAACTTCTGTGAGTCACCAAGGTGGCTCCCTTGAGAAGTAAAAGAAAGCTCGCAGTGACGGCAGTAATAGTGGCAGTGATGCTGACTATAATAGTACCCTCCGCGTACGGCGTCCAGCCTGAGAACGCTGGAACCCTTTACTCGGTATACCTCGACTGGCTCCAAGGAAAACCAGTTGGATTAGCACAGATAAACATACAGACGGACAAAAAGCTAACAAATCCCCGGATAGTTGTAATAGACCTAACCTCACAAAAATCTGAACAGAAATATTTCGGAAGCCTCTACAATCCCACAGTCAAAATAGAGAGAAAACCTATGGGGACGTATCTCGAGACTGAAGTAACCAATGGCAAAACAGAAACCGTGGAGAAGGTCAGATTCAAACCGGTGACCCTGCTGATAATAGTGGCCGATGAAGACTACTGGGGAGCTCGTACTGTAAGTTTTGAGCCCAACAAGCCCATGACAAGTTTGACCATAGAGGTGCCGCTCCATTATGAACCTGCCAAGAAAGGAGAGTTCCAAATTGAGAGCGGAGAAACAATAGACCACGGGACTCTCACGATGGAGGGAATAAAAACTGCAATAGTAAGAAGCATAGCTGGGGTAACTGTGAGCTGGGTCGTTGGCAGAGATGACGCAATAGCGTATGAGAGCTTCTCTCAAGAAACGTGGGGTAGTCCACCTGACGAGAATAGCTGGGAAAGCAGCGGAATAGCCCTTGTAACGAAGAAGGATGTATCTGGGGATATAACAGTCTCCGATGGGGATGTCCGCGTTGTAACCTCGAATGTGGACTATAAAATTACCGAAACAAGGATATGCACATACCTATGGTGCCGCGTTATATGGTCACTCACTCCTGATCACATAAGAAACTTCCATGGGACTCCTTGGGGACACTACAGCGGGGGCATTCCCTCAGGAATGCCAACAGAATACAGGGACAAAAACGACAACATGAACTCATTCAACATACTGTTCGATGCTCCATCTGACAACGGAGGTGTGTATTTCACAACCTCAATATCAGTCTCAGTATGTGGCGGGATTGGAGTTCAGGTCTGTTTCTCGGGCAGTGTGAGTACGTACAGAAAGAGTGAGTCAGGATACAGACCACACTATAATGTCCAGATAAACAACTGGGGAACACATTCTAGACTATACTACGCATATAAGGACAGCAATGGAAGAAACTACTACGAGATCTACCTGGAGTGGGACTGAAAGTTCTACAATTCATTTATCATTTTTATGACTTGTGACTGTTCTCTTTGAGTATATCATGGTAATTCTGTTCGTATCGGAAAAATAATAAGCGTTACAGCCCTCAATTCCTTGGTGATACCATGCTCACTGGAGTTGGCCTGATGCCCCACGGAAACCCGGTTTTAGAGCCAGAGGATGAAGAGACAAGAAGGCTCGCAGATGTTCTGAGGAAAATCGGAAAGCAGTTCAAAGGAACCGATGCCTATGTTCTGGTAAGCCCCCACAACGCCCGTATGAGCGACCACCTTGGAGTGGTCATGGCGGAACACCTCGTCTCATGGCTATCCTTCGAAGGAAAGGAACTGCCCGGCGAGTGGAAAACGGACAGAGAGCTGGCGGAGAAAATTTACAGGACGGAGAAAGACGCTGGAATGCCGGTCGTTGATTTGAACTTCGCCTCGCTGAGGGGAGAGTATTCGAGATGGCCACTGAGCTGGGGGGAGCTGATTCCGCTCCAGTTCCTTGAGAAGAAGCCCCTCGTTCTCATAACCCCAACGAGAGGAGTGAGCAGGGAAACGCTAGTAAAGTTCGGCGAAATCCTTGGGGAGGTTCTCGAGAGGGAAGAGGAGGAAATTGCGCTGATAATCAGTGCAGACCACGGACATGCACACGACGAGAACGGGCCGTACGGGTTGAGAAAGGAGAGCGAAACCTACGACAGGCTCATCATGAAGCTGATTAACGGGAACCGCCTTGAAGAGCTATTAAAAATCCCCGAGGAGCTCGTGAGGAATGCCTTGGTTGACAGCTACTGGCAAATGCTCATAATGCTCGGGACCATGAGGAAGGCCGAATTCGAGCTTAAAGATTCGGCCTACGCCTGTCCGACCTACTTCGGCATGGCGGGGGCGCTGTGGGTGAGGAAGGTTTAAATGCACAATGAGTTTACATGTTCATGGTGGTTCCATGTCATCAACAAAGCATGTTCAGACTGAGATAGATGAAATTCTTTACTCAATGCTCAAGGCCCTCTCCCTAAGGGAAAAAAGACCCATAAAGGAAATCCTGCGGGATGCAATAGAAGAGTACCTGCGAAAAAATGCAAATTTAACCGAGGAAGAGATTTCAAAAGACCCAATATGGGAGGCCTTCGGGGCTGTATCACTGAAGGGCAAAAGGACCAGCCACGATGAGGACTGGGGAGTGGTTGAATGGCGAAGCCATTGAAACCCGAGCTATTCTACATGGACACGAGTGCCATGATAGCCCTTCTCGTTAGGGACGACCCGGAGCACGAAAGGGCGCTAAGCTTCTTCAGAGATGCCGTCAGAGGGGGCTCGGTCTTCGTAATTGGGAGACCAACGTTGATGGAGTTCCTGAACGGCGTTGCGAAGCACGTTGGAAAGGACATAGCCGAGGAGCAGTACCGGCTCTACACGGCGAGCAGGTTTATATTCATAGAAAAGGAGAACGAAGCCGACTGGACGAGAGCCTGGGAGCTCTTCTTCAGGTACCGAGACCAGCCGGGGATAGACCTCTTTGACAGTTTAGCTTTCGCGATAATGGAGAGGCTCGGAATTAGGAAAGCCTTTACCTTCGACAGAGACTTCGCGGTCCACGGCTTCGTTATGGTCCCCTGAGATTATATGATGTCAAAGCTTATCTCAAGCAGTCCCTTGCTCCTCCTGAAGCGAACTTTCCTGATTTCTATCTCCCCTATCTCGCCCGTCGTTGATGTGTGCTCCTTGTTGCATGCGTTGACGTTCCATCCCTCGATGACGACGACCTTTAGGGTTCTCACATCCTGCGGGATAGGAAAGAGGTCGTACATGTCCTCTCCGAAGCGCTCCTCGGCCTCTTCCCGCGGAAGCTCGTAGACCCGAATCGGGACGTTCTCCTTAACCTTCTCGTTGGCAAGGCGCTCTATCTCTCTAACCTCTTCGGGCGTCGGCTTCCGGTCGAACTTGACTGTCAGCCGTCCATGGTTTCCGTCCACGTAAACGCTCGCCGTCCACTTGGCATTTTCACCCAGAACCTTCACAACTGCACCTTTGAGGACGTGAAGAGCGGTGTGGGTTCTAACCTCCAACGATGGCATAGGCATCGTTTTATCTTCTCGGAGGACTTATTAACGGTTGCGCCGTACTAGGATTGGGTGTTGGTATGAAAAGAATCGAGGAGATCGCGAAGGAACTGGGGGCCGAGATTCTCGAGATTGGGAAGCCGGTCAAGACCGTCGAGCAGGCCACAAGGGAGGCGGGCGTTGCCAGAAAGCAGGTTATAAAGTCGCTCGTCATCATAAGCGAGAGCGGGCCCCTTCTCGTCATAGTTGACGGCGAGTCGAGGGTCAGCCTACCAAAGTTGGAGGAGAGATTTGGAAAGTGCAGGTTCGCCAAAGCGAAGGAAGTCAGGGAGCTTACTGGCTACGAGGTCGGAGGCGTTCCTCCAGTCGGAGTGCCACTCAGGACGATAATCGATCCGCGGGTTCTGGAGAACGAGCACGTCATCGGCGGGGGAGGGGCCATCGACAGGCTCCTCAGGATAAGGCCCGAAAGGATCACCGAGTACCAGCGGGCGGAGATAATGGACGTTAGGGAATAACCCGATCAGGTTATTAACTCGACAGGTAAACTTCAAACGGGGATTATCCAGCGGCGCTTGAATGTTTTTCAGTTCACTTAAGTCTCCACCGAATAATCCCCGCCAGAAGCTTGCACCATTAAACAAAAACCGTTATAAATGCCAAAAACGATACACCAGTGCCAGATTAAAAACTTTTGAGGTGGTCATCATGGCCGAAAAGAAGAGAAAGAGGGTTCTCATTTTGGGTGCCGCAGGTAGGGACTTCCACAACTTCAACACGTTCTTCAGGGACAACCCTGAGTACGAGGTGGTAGCTTTCACCGCCACTCAGATTCCTGACATCGAGGGAAGGATCTACCCGCCCGAGCTTGCCGGCGAGCTCTACCCGAACGGAATTCCGATATGGAGCGAGGACGATCTTGAGAAGATAATCAAGGAACACAACATCGATGTCGTCGTTTTCGCCTACTCCGATGTCTCCCACGAGCACGTCATGCACCTGGCCTCTCGCGCTCACTCAGCTGGCGCCGACTTCTGGCTCCTCGGCCCGAAGAGCACCATGCTCAAGAGCACCAAGCCGGTCATAGCAGTTACCGCCGTCAGAACTGGCTGTGGAAAGAGCCAGACCAGCAGGAAGGTCGCCCAGATCCTCCAGGAGATGGGCTACAAGGTCGTCGCGATAAGGCACCCGATGCCCTACGGCGACCTCAGAAAGCAAATCGTCCAACGCTTCGCCAGCTACGAGGACCTCGACAGGTACGAGTGCACCATCGAGGAGAGGGAAGAGTACGAGCCCTACATCGACAGGGGCATGGTCGTCTATGCCGGCGTTGACTACGAGAAGATCCTCCGCGAGGCCGAGAAGGAGGCAGACATAATTCTCTGGGACGGCGGAAACAACGACTTCCCGTTCTACGAGCCGGACCTCTGGATAGTCGTTACCGACCCGCACAGGCCCGGCCACGAACTCAAGTACCACCCAGGTGAGACCAACTTCCGCGCCGCTGACGTTATCATCATCAACAAGATCGACACCGCCAACAGGGACGACATCCAGAAGGTCCGTGAGAGCATCGAGAAGGTCAACCCGAACGCCATCGTCATCGACGGTGCCTCACCGCTCTACGTCGACAAGCCGGAGCTCATCAAGGGCAAGCGCGTTTTGGTGGTTGAGGACGGCCCGACCCTCACCCACGGAGGCATGAAGTACGGTGCAGGCTACATCGCCGCCAAAAAGTACGGGGCTAAGGAAATAGTCGACCCGAGGCCCTACGCCGTTGGCTCAATAATTGACACCTATAAGAAGTACAGCCACCTCGACGTTATCCTGCCGGCCATGGGTTACGGCGCCAAACAGATCAAGGAGCTTGAGGAGACCATCAACAGGGCTGACGCTGACGTCGTCATCATGGGCACCCCAATCGACCTTAGGAGAGTCATGAAGCTCAACAAGCCGGCCGTTCGCGTCCGCTACGAGCTTGAGGAGATCGGCGAGCCGAAGCTCAAAGATGTGCTCAAGGAGTTCGTCGAGAAGTGCGAGAAGCTCAAGAAGGAGTGAGTTTTCTCTTTTCCATCTTCTTCCGGTGGTTTTCATGTCAAACGCCGACTACACGGGAGTTCTTCTGTTCCTCTACAGCCTGCTCACTCTCTTTTCAATCGTCTGGGTGACCCTCGACTCGGTGACCAGGCAGAAGAGAATGCCGGGCACAGAAAAGGTCATCTGGATAACCGTCGCCTTCCTCCTCGGGCCAATCGGCGCGGCGATTTACTACTTCGTCATCAAGCGCGAGCATCGCTACGAAAGGGAACCGGAAGCCTTTTAGGCATGATGACCAACACACTCTGCCCGGGGAGTGCCGCCGAAGGCGGAGCCGATGAACTTGGGCGGGTTATTACCCCCTTTTCACCTCTTCTCCCGGCCACGACCGAGTTACGTTTGCCCTCCAGTATTATACCCTCCGGGAGGAGGGAAATCTATAAATACCCGGAGGGAGGAGGGAATGGGCAACTTATGCAACCAGATTTCAAAATTTGATCTGGAGGAGAGTGGGATTCTTATATTTTTTGCAGCTATTGGGGCAGTCATTCCTCTGGGTATTTATGGAAATGAGATGATGGATATATACGGTGGTACCAAAGTTGCAATAGCAAGCCTCGCTGTGGCATATGGGGGTTTAATGGTACTAGGGTTGATCGAGTCGTTAGGGGACTTCATCGAAGGCATGGATCCGGCCGAAATCCTCTCCAAATGTTATTCCGGTTCTGGTTATTCCCACCTGTCTGAAGAAGAAAAGCTCATTAAAGCTCATGAGCTCGCCGTGAACAGGGCCTATGCACTATTCGTGAACTTTCTTGCATACTGGATTCTACTTGGTATTATTAACTCGATTATGATGTTCTACGCTCCACCGCACTGGCTCACGACGATTTCAACGGCCGTATTCTCAATAGCCGCATTCCTCAGCTTCATCCTCTGGATAATCTCGTACCTTAGGTACAGAGACTACAGCAAAAAGCTCTTCCTGCTCCAGCTCAACAAGGGCAAAGCAGAAGTGGCGATCAAGATTTAGGCCTCCATTTTTAAACCCTGAGAACCCACACTTCTCAACCTTTATAAATCTTTGAGAACTACAACTTCTCAGGTGTTGGTATGAGGCTCGGGGATTTGACTTACATGAACCCCTGGTGGGAGGGAAAGGAGGACTACCACGCGAGGCGCTGGAGAGAGCAGAGAATCCGCTGGTGGCCAAAATGGATTGGTAAGCTCTCACTTGAGCCATTCTCGCTCAACTTCGTCCTCGGCCCGAGACAGGTTGGGAAGACGACGGGTATAAAGCTCCTCATCCAGGATCTCCTCAAGAAGAACCCTCCAGAGGCAGTTCTCTACATCAACGTTGAAATCCTCCCAGACTATAGAGAGCTTTCAGCCCTGCTGAGAGAATTTCATGAGCTGAAGGAAAGGGAAAGAATCAGAAGGGGGTACATCTTCCTCGACGAGGCCTCATCACTTGACGGATGGTGGCGCGGCCTAAAGCCACTCATTGATGCTGGTCTCTTAGAGAACGACGTTGTCACGGTTACTGGGTCAAGCTCCCTAAAGGTGAAGCGAGACATAGAGCTGTTCCCCGGAAGAAGAGGGAAGGGAAATACCATTGATGTCATGCCGCTCTCTTTCAAGGAATACGTCGAAGTGATGGGTCTGAAAAGGCCAGGACTTCAGGGAGAAAAGACGCTGAAACTCTTTGAGAAGTACCTAAAAACAGGAGGCTTTCCGGGAGCAATAAACGGCCTCCCAATGGACGACCTTCTCGGGGCATATATCGGAGAACTCGTTCGCTTCGGAAAGAGTCTGGAGATAGCGAAAGAGACTTTTTCAGCAATAATAAGGAGCGCCCCTTCAGCTACGAGCTTCAGAGCGTTGGCTGGGATGACCTCGGGCTACTCCTACAAGGTGGTTCAGGATTACATAGAGTTCTTTGTCGAGCTGTACATTCTCGGAATAGCGTACCTCAGGCAGGGAGAGCAGGTGCTCTACAAGCGGGAGAAGAAGTTTTTCTTCCGCGACCCGCTTTTGGCAAGGCTTTTCTCCACTTGGAGCGGAGCAGAGCTTAGGGAGGAGGCGCTGTACGAATGGGTCATCCAAGAGCACCTATACCGGAGGTTCGGGAAAGTTTACTATTACAGGAATTCCTACGAAGTCGATGCAACAGTTGGAGACTTAAAAGTTGAAGTGAAGGCCGGGAAAGCCCACAGGAGATACCCAAAAAACGTTATCGTGCTCGAAAAGGAGGACGTGCCCTTTTTCCTCCTCGACATTATTCTCCCATGAGCTGCACTATAACGCGCCTGTGCCTCGGTATCACGTCCAGCTCGACGAAGAAAATCTGCTGCCAGGTTCCGCGCATGAGCCTGCCGTCAACGACGGGGAAGCACTCGCTCGCGCCGAGGAGCGTGGCACGAAGGTGGCTGTGGGCGTTGTCGTCTATCCTGTCGTGGAGGTAGCCTTTGCCCTTTGGGATAAGCTCCTTCAAAGCCCGCTTGAAGTCCTCAAGAAGGCCGGACTCGTGCTCTATCGTGACTATCGCGCCCGTCGCTCCGGGAACGAATACCAGAACCTGGCCGTTCTCGATTCCGGATTCCTCGACGATTCTCTCCACCTCACGGGTTATATCCACAAGGTCAATCTCCCCCTTCGTTTGAAACCTCAGTTCCCTCGTGAGAACCTTCATGCAACCACCCCGCAATGAGTCCAAGGGTGAAGCCTATTAGGTTTGCGCCTATGTCAGCGAAGGAGAACGTTCTCCCCGGAACGAAGAGCTGAAGAAACTCCAGGAGAACCGGCAACGGGAGCATGTAGGTCCACAAACGCCATCCGAGAAAGCCCAGGATCGCGAATTCAAATAGATGAGCCAGCTTATCCCCGTTGGCTACGGGCGATGACGGAACCCTCGGCGTCAGGTTCAGAAACAGAAGAAGGAGCAGGTAGAGGAAGAGAAATCTCCTCAAAGGCTCCCCACCAGCCTTTTGAGCTTCTCAACGACGTCGAAAGGCGTCTCGCCGAATATATAGACCAGCGGTTCGACCCCAAGGCCGCCCACGTCAACGACTGCGTCGTAGGCATCCTGCCTGAAGACGTCGGCTATAGCCCTCACGGCCTCCTCTTCGCTCAGTCCACCGGTTTTAACCTTCCCAATCTTGAACCCGGCCTCAGTCAGGGCGGATTCTATGTCGCGGCCGTACCTGATGTTGAGAACGCTCCGTACCTCGGGTCTGATACCTGCGAGCCTGAGGAGTATTCTGGCAATGAACTCACTGGCACCGAACTCCGGCGGCAGAGCAAAGGCCTTTCCCTTGACGGCCGTTATCCTCCCAGGAATCGCCGCAACGTCCTCGATGCTCCGCGGGGATGGGAGGGAGTACGCAAAGTTGCTCCTGACCTCTGGGATGAGCTCCGGGAACCTCTCGTTTTTGATCAGTTCGCTGAGAGCCATGTTCAGAACCTCAAGTATTTCCCTCCTTCCCTGTGTTACAGAGAAGAGCGACCTGCACGAGTCCTCGCCCACTCCAGCATATTCAGCGTAAAACCTGCACAGGAAGCCGCTCTGGAAAAGTTCGAAGAGTCTCCTCGCCACGAGAAGGACGGCATCCTCACGGCGTCCCCCGAAGAGAATGAACTTGGACACCTCGTTGGCAATATCCTCCAGCCTCTGGACCACATCCTCGGGAGGAACCTTGTACCTGCCTGAGAGGTACTTGCTGACCATCGCCTGGGTTATGCCGAGGTACTCGGCTATCTGGGACTGCTTCATGCCCTCTCGGTAGAGCCTCTCGGCTATCTTGGCTCTCAGAAACGGCATCAGCTCCTCGGCCACGTAAACGCTGGGCGTCCTCATACTACCACCCTAAAACTAAGTTATTGAAACTTCGAACCGAGGTTTAAAGGGTTACCGTCGACAACTTTATGTCAAAAAACGTTTAAAAACCCATCGATTTTTACATCGGAAGGGCTTTATGGACTGGAAAGGACGGGACGTGATAAGCGTTAGGGATTTCTCCAAAGAGGACATCGAGTTCGTTTTGAACGTTGCCGAAAGGCTTGAAACGGAACTCAATGAGAAGGGCGCACTCGACTACGCAAAGGGGAAGATACTCGCGACGCTATTCTTTGAACCATCAACGAGAACCCGCTTGAGCTTTGAGAGCGCCATGCACCGCCTCGGCGGCTCGGTAATTGGGTTCTCCTCCGCCGCAAGCACTAGCGTCAAGAAGGGCGAGAGCCTGGCAGACACTATAAAGACGGTCGAGCAGTACAGCGACGTCATCGTGCTAAGACATCCAATGGAAGGGGCGGCGAGGCTGGCCGCGGAGGTAGCTGATATACCAGTCATCAACGCCGGCGATGGCAGCAACCAGCACCCGACTCAAACTCTACTCGACCTCTACACGATAAAGCGCGCCTTCGGGAGGATCGACGGCCTGACCATAGGCCTGCTCGGTGACCTCAAGTACGGGAGAACCGTTCACAGTTTAGCCGAGGCTCTGGCCTTCTACGACGTCGAGCTCTACCTGATTTCGCCGGAGCTTTTGAGGATGCCCAAGCACATCATAGAGGAGCTCCGGGAGAAGGGAGTTAGAATCCACGAGACGACCGACCTGGAGGGAACAATTCCTAAGCTCGACGTTCTCTACGTCACGAGAATCCAGCGCGAGCGCTTCCCGGACGAGCAGGAGTACCTTAAGGTGAAGGGGAGCTACCAGGTCAACTGCGCGGTTCTAAAGAGGGCTAGGGAAGGCCTCAGGATAATGCACCCGCTCCCGAGGGTCGATGAGATACACCCGGAGGTAGATAAAACCTCGCACGCGCTCTACTTCAGGCAGGTCTTCTCCGGGGTTCCAGTGAGAATGGCTCTCTTGGGGCTCACACTTGGCGTTCTGGAGGGGGTTTAAATGGCCGAGCTCAAGGTTACCGCGATTAGAGAGGGAACCGTCATAGACCACATCCCGGCCGGGAAGGGGCTGAAGGTCATCGAGATACTCCGCCTAAACAGGCCGAACGGCGGCGTTCTGCTTCTCGCCTCGAACGTCCACAGCGGGAAGCTCGGAAGGAAGGACATCGTCAAGATTGAGGGTAAGTTCCTGAGCGAGGAGGAGGTCAACAAGATAGCACTAATAGCGCCAACCGCCACCGTCAACATAGTGCGGGACTACAAAGTGGCCGAGAAGTTCAAGGTAGAGGTTCCGGGCGAGATAACAGGAATCCTCCGCTGTGCCAACCCAAACTGCGTCAGCAACCACGAGTACACTGTCTCAAAGTTCTACGTTGTCTCAAGGGAGCCCCTTAAGGTGCGCTGCCACTACTGCGAGAGGACGATGGAAGAGGAGGAGATACTCGGGAACCTCTGAGCCGGTTTCTGATTTTTTGTCTTTCACTCCATCAGGTGCGGAACGCGCCTTAACACTGGTATCGTGGCAGCCAGTCCCACGAAAACATCAATGGCACTCTGTATCGCGTTCGGAAGGCCTATTGCAACCCAGAAAGGAACACCAGTCCAGCTCTCGACGGCCTGAATCACCTGCTCCCTTGGAAGGCCAAGCCATATCTCAAGGGCAACGTAGTAGTTTAGGGCCAGCATGAGGGGTATCCTTATCGCTATCCCGGCGAGATAGGCAACCACCGCAAACAGGAGGAACCTCTGCCTCGCCCCATTGCCAAGGTCAAAGCGCGTGAGTTTCCGGGCCGCTTCAAAGCCCACGATGACCGAGAGGGTGGCGAGGGACTTCATCATGGCCCCGAGCCAGCTTGCCGATGATACCACGCTGAGACCGGCAAACAGGAGTATAACCGCGGTTAATCCCCCGGCGAATCCGGTGAGCAAGTAGACCATTACAATCGGAACCGCAACAAGGTCTATCTTCATACCCCAAACGGTGGGCATCTCAATAGGCATGACATCAAAGAGCAGTGAAAGGCCGAGCATCATACCGATTAGAGCTATCTCCCTCGAACTCATCCTCACCCACATCACCGGAGGGAGTTTGTTCCATATTTTATAAATTTTTGTTCGTATTTTGGAACAAATTCCCAGCCGAGAACCTTAAAAGTCCGCTCCTTGAGGTAGAAGGGAAGAACCATGTTCACGGTCGGAGAGATATCAGAGCTTGTCAGGGAGATAAGGCGCGGGAACGGCTTTCCTGAGAGCCCATTCAGGATAGACGAGGTTCGCTACGACCCAGAAGGCGACAAACTCTTCATAATCGCCCACGACAGGACGGACAAGAGCGTCGTCATAGGCAACAGCTTCGTCATCGGGAAGCTCCGCGAGAGGCTTGGAGTCAGACAGGTTACGGTTTATTCTAACCTCGACCTCGAGATAAAGCGAAGGAAGCTTGAGGAAGCCGGGAGGCTGGTTAAGGGGACGGAGCTTGAGTTTCTCCTCCCGATAATCGAGGCGGAGAAAAAGTTTCCCCCACGAAAGTGGCCGGAAGTCATGGGAGACTTCAAAACGCTCGTCTTCCTGAGCTTCAGCGCGAAAGCCCTGCTCGGCTTTGCCGAGCAGCTGAAGCTTCCCTACGATGCCGTTGGAATAAGATATTCCTTCCCAAGGCTGAAGTACGAGCCGATAGAGGCCGGGCCGGAGGAGGTTTTCTTTCCGGACGAGAGGAAACTGGTCGCCCTCGCGGAGGAAAGGGGAGCAAAGCTGGTTCTGGCAGATTTTTCCTTCGGCCTTAAGTCCGAAGGGGGGATTTATCTCCTCAACCCCTTCAGGTTACTTCACATAGGCTTCTTCGAGCTGAAGTACCTCTTCGGCTTTGAGAGGCCAGTAGTGTACGACAAAAAAGCCTTAATCCGGTTCATCACAGACTTAACCTACGAGGGGCTTATGGAATCGACCGACGGGGCCAATCTAATCTGGAGGATGTGGAGAAGATGATAGTCGGTGTCGTTGGAAAGATAGCCGCCGGAAAGACGACGGTTGCAAAGTTCTTCGAGGAGAAGAGCTTTTGCAGGGTTTCCTGCAGCGACCCGCTGATAGACCTGCTCACCCACAACGTCTCGGAATACTCGTGGATTCCGGAGCTGCCGGAGAAGGCCGAGCCCACCAGAGACAAGCTCATAGAGTTCGGGAAGCGCCTCAAGGAGACCTACGGCGAGGACATACTCATAAGGCTCGCCGTGGACAAGATGAGGCACTGCGAAAAGGTAGTCATAGACGGCGTCCGCTCCGAAGGTGAGATAAAGGCAGTGAAGAGGCTCGGAGGGAAGGTCATCTACGTCGAGGCGAGGCCAGAAATAAGGTTCGAGCGCCTGATGAGGAGGAAGGCCAGCAAAGACAAGAGCATAAAGAGCTTCGCTGACTTCAAGGAGATGGACGACGCCGAGGAGCGCTTATATAAAACGAGCGAGCTGAAAGGCTTAGCTGACTACGTGATAGTCAACGAGGGGACCTTAGAAGAGCTGAGGGAGAAGGTCGAGGGGATAATTGGGGAAATCA
Source organism: Thermococcus sp. MAR1 (assembly GCF_012027305.1). Lineage (NCBI taxonomy): Archaea > Methanobacteriati > Methanobacteriota > Thermococci > Thermococcales > Thermococcaceae > Thermococcus > Thermococcus sp. MAR1. Next base: position 112,529 of record NZ_SNUF01000003.1, on the reverse strand, counting down.
CAGGGAAGGTTTAAAGGGAGTTTCACAGAGACACCAGTGGTGGGAGGATGGGGGAGATAGTTGTAAAGATACCGGACGAGATTGAAAAGTACCTCACGCCCGCGCTCAGAAGGAGAATAGAGCTGGAGGCAATCAAGGAGATAGAGGAGAGAATTCAGAAAGCCAGCAGGTTCATCAAGCTGGCGGAGAAAAGCGAACTCAGCCAGGAAGAAGCGGAAAAGCTCGCCGAGGAACTCAAACAGGATCTCGCAAAGAGGTACGGGGTAGGTTAGATGGAAGTCGTCCTAGATTTCAACCTCGTCTTCTCGGCCCTTCACAGCAGGGGCAAAGTTCATCTGATTTTCGCCTGGAACTACGTTGTTAGAAAGGTTGATTTTCTCGTTCCAGAGTTCTTCTGGGAGGAGATTGAAGGAAAGTGGAAGAAGATTATCAACCTCACGAAACTCACCGAAGACGAGCTCTTTGAGATACTCGAGATTATCAAAAGCCAAACTGTAACGGTTCCCAAGGAAGAGGTGAACCCATAATCTCGATAGGGCCATGGAAATAACGCCCGACCCAAAAGACGCCCCATACGTAGCGCTGGCTTTAGCTTTCAACGTTCCCCTCGCAACGGGAGACAAGGCCCTGAGGGAAGGACTAAAAGGGAGTGAAGTTCAAATACTCACATCACGCAACCTCGCAAAAATAGTGCTGGGTGATTAAAATGAACCTCCTCATCATAGCCCCCTGCCTTTTAAGCCCCTTCTACGTCTACCGCGGGCCGAAGGAAAAGGAGTACAGGACGGCCCAGCTTTTGAGGGAGCTGATAGGAGAACTTAGCGACGACTGGCAGGTTTTGGCCTATCCCTGCCCAGAATACGAGCTGATTGGCTGGCCAAGGGCACCGGCAAGCAGAGAGGTCTACGAGAGGCTCGGTATGCGCGAGAGGGCGAAGGTAATAGCGGACTTCATAGGGCGGGTTATAACCGAGGAAAGGCCGAAAAAGGTCGTCTTTCTCGGCGTTAAAGGCTCCCCGACCTGTGGCGTCTTCCACACGAGCTCAAGCGACCCGGAAGGCTATCCCTACAGGGCCATGCAGGAGTTCTTCTACCTGAGCAAGGAGGAGAGGCTAAAGCGTTCGAGGGAGATAGTCGAGGGACAAAACTTCCGGCTCGTCCAGATGCCCGGAATACTGTTTGAAATTCTAATGGCGAGGTTCCCGGAGGCGGTTTACGTCGAGTTCGATAAGGACGACATCGGGGGGAGCATCGAGAGGCTGAGGAATGTCCTAGGGGGTTCGGCACGCCACAGGAACGAGGGAAACGGAGCAAGGGTAGAAGGCTCAGAAGAGAGCCTAAGCGGTCAAAAGCGTTAAATCCTCCTAAGCTAAAGAGCCGTTGGATGATGCAGCATGATGTGGTACACGCACGTGGTTTTCGGGGTTCTGTTCTACCTGACGGCGGTTCTCTTTGGAGCCCCCATGAACCCTCTGGACATCGGTATAGCCGCCTTCGGGGCCCTGATGCCGGACATAGACCACCCCAAGTCGTACATATCGACAAAGCTGCCCGGCGGGAACGTCATGCCCCGGTTCGTGGAGCACAGGGGTGTTACACACACGGTGGAGGCGGCCCTTTTAATGACGGCCCTCGTTGGCGGTTTAGCATACTGGATAACCAACAGCTACTGGCCGGCGGTGGCGTTCTTCATCGGCTACGTCTCGCACCTCTTCGCGGATACGCTGACGGTTTCGGGCATCAAGTGGAGCCGCTTCTCAAGCTTTCACCCAAGGGGGAAGATAAGGACTGGAACGAGGGGAGAAGGGGTCGTCCTTACTGGAGTGACGTTCCTCACGGTTATGCTCTTCGCCTATATCGTCATTCCAGAGGAAACGAGCAAGAACCTCGGCTGGGTCGTGCTTGTGGCGTTCATAGCAACCTTCGCGATAATAGGAAAGAAGCTGAAGAGATTGAAGTGATCAGGCCCTCGCTATTGCTCCCTTCACCAGCCTCTCAGCCTTCTCCATCAGTTCCCTTGCTTTCTCCTCGGTGTGGGCCTCCAGAGTTATGCGCATTATCGGCTCGGTTCCGCTCGGACGGAAGAGGATCCACCAGTCAGAGTTCTCAATCCTGACGCCGTCTATGTCTATGAGCCTCTCGTAGTCGAAGCTCTGGAGGGCCTCCTTAGCTATAATCTCCATCGCTTTAGCTTTCTTCTCGTTGGGGCAGGGTATCTTTGCCCTCAGGGTCACGTAGCGCGGAACCTCCTTTGCCAGCTCGCCCAGCGGGCCGAGTTTGTCGATCATCTCAAGGACCAAAGCCCCGGCGAAGATGCCATCGGGAGTCAGGTTCCACCCGGGCATTATCCAGGTCCCGCTCGGCTCGCCGCCGAAGACGCCGCCGTGCTTTGCCAGCTCCTCCGCGACGGCAACGTCACCCACGCGCGTTCTGATGACCTCCCCACCAAGTGGTCTGACGTAGTCGTCGAGGGCAAAGCCCGCATCGACCGTCGTCACAATCTTGCCCTTCCCGAACTTCCTCAACATGTAGCCGGCTATAAGCGAGAGCATGACCTCGTACTCCACGAAGTTTCCCTCGTCATCGACTACTCCAATCCTGTCGGCGTCGCCGTCGTGCGCTATCCCAACGTCGGCCTTTATGGCCTTGACGGTCTTCGCCAGCATCGAGAGACTTTTAGCGTTCGGCTCAAGCTCCCTGACAAAGAAGCCGCTCGGGTGGGAGTTGAGCGAGATAACCTTATTTCCGAGCTCACGCTGGAGGTATGGGGAAAGGATACTCCCGGCGCCGTTGCCGGAGTCAATGACGACGGTGTAGGGGTTATCGAGGTGAACCATCTCAAGGGCTTTCCCTATGTACTCCTCCCTCGGGTCTGCCTTTCTGAGCGTTCCAAGTTCATTCCATGGAGCTTTTTTGAAGTTCCCGGATTCGAGAATGGCCTCAAGTTTGTCCTCCATTTCTGGAGTATATGCCATCCCGTTGGCCTGCCACACCTTTATTCCGTTGTATTGAGGGGGGTTGTGGCTGGCCGTTATCGTAACGCCCGCCTCTGCCCCGTAGAGCTTGATGGCGAAGCCTGTCAGGGGCGTTGGGGCCAAACCGATGTCTATAACGTCTATTCCCACCGATAGAAGCCCGCTTATTAAAGCCCTCTTCAGCATCTCGCCGCTCGTCCTTGTGTCCATGCCAACTACAACCGTCCCGGTTTCGAGGTAAGTTCCCAGAGCCCTGCCAACACTGAGGGCAAGCTCGGGGGTCAGCTTTTCGTTGACGACCTCTCGAATACCGCTGGTTCCGAAGTATTTCCCCATGGTGACCACCTGTGAGAATGATGTAACCAGTCAGAAGGTAAAAGCTATAATTTTTTCGTCGATTGAAGAAACGCAAAGTGGAAAGCAGAAAAAACAGCTCACTTCTTCACGAGCCTGTATATACCCACGGAAACCTCGTAGGAATCGACGTTCATTGGAGCCTTGTAGTCTATCCTCACCTGGAATCTCTGGGAAGAGCCGTAAATCATTTTCCCACCTTCGGATTCCGTTAGAACGTTCCCGTTCTCGTCGAGGATGCTTATCTTTTCGACTGTGCCTTCACTTTCCGCCTTTATCAGGTACTTTCCGGGCTCAAGGACGTTGGAGAGGTAGAAGACGTCTCCGCTGACGGTTTCGCTTTTGACCTCTACAGGAACCTGGTCGTAGGCGTTTTCGTAGTAGTACTGCATTCCAAAGACCCCGATAATGCCAATGAGTATCAGCAGAAAGAATCCACCGACGAGTTTCTTGATAATCCCCATTTTCTCACCTCCTTCACTCCTTTTCAAGTTCGACTATCTTCACAGCATCCCCAAACTCCTCAGGAGAAAGTTCTCCGGAGAGGGCCTTCAGGAGAGCGTTGCTGGAAACGGAAACGCTGACGTTCCTCTCTCCGAGATAGAGGATCTCAACCCTCTCCACCCAGGGAGCGTCCTCCAGTATAGCAAGGCTCATCCTGGCGTAGTCCCTCCAGAAGGAGTCCTCTCCAGCAAGATACTCAAGGGAAACACTCGCTGTATCGTTCGTGACGGTTACATTGTGCACGAGTACATCGAAGAGGCCTAAGTCAGTCTCTATCCTGAACTCCGGCCTTCTAATGTCCTCGAAGGTAGCGTTGTCGAAGTCGCCGTTTTCTACTGTGAGGGCCAGAATGGGTTCGTCTCCGAAGTAAGCCTCCACCCGGATGTTCTCCGAGCCGTTTTCATGCTCCTTCTTCGCGAGGGCATACGCCACACCTATCAGGCTTTCGTCAATGACTTCTGTTTTGAACCGAATGACCGTCCCGCTGTCAGAGGTGAGCACGGTGACGTTCTCAGCTATCGTTGTAGATCCTTCCGTTCCCGTGGAGGACGGGGTTTCGGTAACGCCGGAAGTCTCTCCAAGGCTGTTCGTCACGTTCTTGGCGGTGTCTATGACCTGTTCGGGGCTCAGGTCGTCTGGAATCTGGAAGTCCCAGTTGAGGTACAGGTAGGCACCTGCGATTAGGAGGAGTACCAGGAGCAGCTTCCCCTTCATATTACCCCCTCCTCGAAGAGCTTGTTGATGTAGAACCGTACCCTCGCTTCCTGGCTCTTAAAGTCGCCTTTGGAGTTCCTGTTCATCATGTTGACCCTGTGCATCCCCATGGTGGTGTCACTCATCTCCTCTATCGTGTTCCTGATGACCTCGCGGTACTTCATGCCGGCCTTTTTGTAGCGAATGGCAATCTCCGCAGTTTTTTCAAACTCCCACCGGTAGTCCTGGGCGAGGGTCTTCTTTATCGCCACGCCCATCGAGTTGAGGGCAATCTCTATCGGCTTCGTCCCGATGTTTGAAGGTACGGCGTTTTTGTAGGGCGACATCGCCTTCTCGCGGTTCTCTATGTCGGACATGCCGTTGTAGAGCGAGGCGCTCCTCTCGTCCACGTGCAGGTCTTTGGCGGTCTTCTTCACCATTTCATCGTCTGAGAAGACGTTGATGTCCTTGTCGGCCTTGAAGTAGTCCTTGAAGAGCCCCAGTGGCTTGGGAAGGTAGTTTGCTACTTGATCGATGAAAGTATCGAGGGCCTTGTTGCCGTAGTACTTGGTCTTCCAGCCAAGGACCGAACTACCACCAGAATAGTCCGGGTTTGAGTTGACAACCCTGATAACTTCCCCCTTCGGCGTTTTGATGACCGTAAAGCCGCCCCATTTTTCGCCGAGTTCCTTGAGCCTCTCTTTGGTATCTTTCATCCTCTTAACTGCCTCTGGGCTCAGGCCAGTTCCCGAAGTGCTCTCTCCCCCGGAGGCATCGACGGAGGCATTCACCGGAACCCTTACCGTGCTGTTGGGTATCCTGCTCAGATACATGTTAAGCAGAACAGGGGCGAGGCCCTCAAGGTTGCAGGCGTTTGTCCCCTCCTGGTAAGACGCCTCCGCGGTTACCCAGTAGTGGTCGTTAACCAGAGCCACATAGGTGTGCTTAATCGACGTGAACCCGTGGCCATTGAAGTACCTCTTGGTATACACGAACTTGAGGTCAGCGTACTTGGGTCCCTCGCTAAACTCGTAGTGGTAGGATATTGTCCCCTCCTTCTCACCGCTCCAGAAGCCTATGAGATCCTCCTCTCTGTCTGTGTAGTTCTTTCCCTGCTTGATGAACCAGCTGAACTGCTCCACGGCCTCGTTATCAGTGTAGTATGTGACCATGACCTCGATGTAGTTATTGTAATCGGGGCTGTGGTTGGCGCACATGAAGTCCTGGTAGGAGTTGATGTAGTTCGAGCCCTCCCAGCCGCCTCCCCCACTACCGTAGGAGATTATCAATCCAAGGGAGTTAGCTTCCTCCTTGGTTATCGAGGGCAACTGCCCCGGAAACTGGGAAGCGGAAACGGGTAAGGCAAGTAATAGCATAACCCCCAGGAAAAGGACGGATTTCTTTAACATCATGCCGACCTCCGAAGGATCCCCAGAAACCACCTCGCGAGCAGGAGGAAAACTATAACTGCCCCAACAAGCAGGAAAAGCCCAAGTAATGGGCCAAGAACCTTCAAGCCCGTAAGTGGTTCAGGGGACATATATTCACACTCCCAACAAAAACCTATCTCGCAGAAAAGGAAAGCGGGACAGGCTTTGCTTTTAGCATGTTACACATTCATGGGTAATAAGACTTTCGGAGAAGAAAATTCGAAATCGAAGAAATTAAAGGCCATTTCCCCGAAGTTTTTTCGCAAGTTCAACGAGTTTTTTGGCCCTTTCTAGGGAGACTTCGTTTTCAACGTTTCCATCGCGCTTTATCCACGTGCCAACTATGAAGCCGTCGGCGTATTTCCAGAGCTCAGGGAGGTTGTCATAGCTCGTTCCAGAACCCACCACCACTGGCACCGGGGAGATTTTCTTCGCGAGAGCGAGCTTTTCAACCTCTACCGGCTTTCCCGTCGCCCTGCCGCTGACGACGATTGCATCGGCAAGCCCTCGCTCGACGGTGTCCCTTATCGCGTCCTCGAAGTCGAAGAAGTGTACCGCGTGCTTGACGTGAACATCTGCGAAGACCTTTATTTTGCTCGGGAGGAGCTTTCTCAGCTTAGCAAGCTCATAGGCGATGCCCTCTATAACCCCCTGGTCGGTGTATGCAACGCCACTCAGCACGTTCACCCTTATGAAATCCGCCTTCACGACATAGGCTATGGAATAAGCGGCAAGGCCATCGTTCCTCAGGACGTTTATACCGAGGGGAAGGTCAACCTCGTCGCGGATTGCCTTGGCGACGGCTGTGAATGCCGCAACTGTGGTTTTGTCCACGTACTTCGGGAACGGAACGTCACCGAAGTTCTCGACCATGATAGCATCGAAACCTGCTTTTTCCAGCGTTTTTGCGTCCCTCAGGGCAGAATCAATAACCCCCTCAAAGTTCCCACCGTAGAGATAAGAACCGGGGAGGGGCTTGAGGTGGACCATTCCTATGAGGGGCTTCCTCTCAAACTCCATAACACCACCGAAAGGGGAGAGGCGGTGACATAGTTAAGGCTTTCGAATGTATGGTGGCATTGATGTCCAAAGATTTACATCGATGAAAAACCTTATATAACCAGCCCGAGAGGTAAGAGTATCATGGCGAGGCGGAAATACATCGCCTTTCTCACATTCACACTGATATCCCTCCTCATCGCCTCTGTTGTCCTTGGGCCAGCCCTCATTGAGGCCCCCCCTGGAACCAAAAGCATCGAGGACATGCTCTCACCGAAGCTCCCGCCCGGAAACGAGACCAACGAAACCGGGCCACCTGCCGAGGTTCCGGCTTCGCCCCACTTCATTCTTCTCGTGACCGGGGCAGCCCACACCCACTACCTCAGGCTCAACGTGTACACCGACTACACCGACGGAAGGTGGCTGACGAGAAACACCACGAGGGTTCCGAGCAACGTCCTCGCCCCTCCCGAGATAAAAGTCCCTCACCACAGCGAAAGTGACAGAATAACAGTTGTCTCGTTCATCCCCATCAGAGGAAACCTGTTCACGTCCCTCTACACGACCCGAGTTGACGGCGCCGGGGCAGAGGCCATTCCCGAGTACAACCTCTTCAGAACCCCCCTGAACGTGACGACTTACTCGTTCTCCGCGGTGAGCTACACCTTTGAGTGGCCGTATCTGATGAACCTCACCGCCGGAAACCAGACTGAGTATCTCTCAGCCCCCAACGACACCCGGCTGGTGACCCTGGCGAGGAGCATAACAACGGGGGCACGCTCGGACTACGAGAAGGCCCTCGATATAGCCAGATACCTCGCCAACAACTACCGGCTCGGAAACGCGACTCCCCCGGCCGGTGCAGACAGACTAAAGTGGTTTCTGTTCCAGTCCAAGGCAGGGGGCTCCTACGACTTCGCCTCGGCATTCGTGGTTCTGGCCAGGCTCAATGGCCTACCCGCGAGGCTCGTTGAGGGAGTTTACATAGATGCACTCCCCCAGACTCAGGTCGTGACCGAAAAAAACAGGCAATTCTGGGCCGAGGTTTACTTCGAGAACGCCGGCTGGCTCGTCTTTGACCCCCTGCATCCTGACCAGAACGTTTACGTCCCCTTCGAGCTGTCAATCAGGAGGGCCCTCCTGATTCTCGAACCGAACGGAACGGGAACCCTGGAGATCAGGTTCGAGCGCGTGGTGAGTGAGAGCGGGGTAAGGGTCGAGGTAAAGGCACCGGAAGTTGGTGTTATTACCCTAATCAACGAATCGGGGATACACAACGTGACGATCGGCCCGTTCTGGAAACCCGGATATTACCCAATAATAATGAACGCCTCGACTGAAAGGGGAGAGAGCATCGTGAGATTCGCCCCGGTTTTGGTTCCGGGCGAGCTTTCGACGATGCCAAACCGGACGGCCGTTAATCTGCTCAAGAGCGGGAGCGAGGAGGTTGAAATCACGGTTTACGGAGCGGGAAAAATCAACCTGGAGACTGATTCACGCCTCGTTGAGTCCTGGTTCGCCATCGAAACGGTAAGGAACGAGACGAAGCTCTACGTCAGGCTCAACGCCCCGGCCGACTACCCAAACGGCCTCCACGTGGAGAAGCTGGTGGTGATGAAGGACAGGGAAAGATTCAACGTTTACCTGCCGGTGATCGTTGTTGAGAGGACGGAGGTGAAAGCCAACGTTCCAAAAACCCTGACCGCGGGGGAGTTCCTTAACTTAACGGGCAAGGTGGCAACAGTGTCGGGCGAAAGACCGGGGAGGGGCAAGGCGGCGGCCTTCATCAGCGACGGGAATAGAACGATCCTCCTCGGGGTTTCCAATGTCTCGAACGGGGCATTTTCACTCCCTCTCAAAATCCCCGAGTACCTGAAACCCGGAACCTTCCAGTTGGAGGTCTACTACATCCCTCCCCTCGGGTATCCGTACCTGTCTTCAAGCACCGCGAAAATAGTTAAAATAAAGGGACTGGCGAAGTTTTCGCTCCCCGAGCTGATTTTAGCCCGGCCTGGAAACGTCACAGTGGTGGGAAGCCTTATCGACGGTGCTGGTGAGCCGATAGCCAACGCCACCATCTTATACTACCTGGACGGAAGGTACATAGGGAACGCAACGAGCAGAACTGACGGCAGGTTCTCCCTGAGGCTGGAGATTCCGGGGATAGAACAGCACACGCTGACCCTTGAGTATCCGGGGAGCGCCAACTATTCCCCTGCAACTATGAAAGCCACACTTGCGACCGTTGAACTCGACGTTCCAGATAGGATAACTGGCGAACTCGGGAAGCCCATCGGAATCAGCGGCAGGGTCATCGGAATTGAAAACGCCACGCTAAAGGCCTACGTCTTCCCGGGCAAGACCTACACCATCAACGTCGTCAACGGAAGCTTCGATTTCACCGTTGAGCCCTTCCAGACCGTCGGTGAGAGGTCCTTGGAGTTCAGACAAGGGGGCAGGGTTCTGAAGCGGATAACCTTTGCGGTTGTCTCCCCCGTGAGGATAGAACTGCTGACGAAGGAGGCGAGGGGCGAAAAAACCGCCCGGCTGAAGTTCCGAGTTGTGGATTCGGTCAACGATCCCGTCGGTGGGATATACCTCAACGTCAGCGTGGACGGCTTTGCGATGCGCGTGATGACCAACGGCTCCGGAATAGCCACCCTCGACGTCCCCGTGCCGGAGAAGGAAACCAACGCAACTGTGACGGTTGCATTCGACGGCTCCCCCTACTACTTGCCCGCCAGCGGAAAGTTCTACGTCATAATATCCAAAAAGCGAAAGATACCCTGGCTCTACATCGGGGTGGCAGTGATAATCGGCGCCCTGGTGGCCAGATACAGACTCGCGAAGAGGAAGCCGGAGGAGAAAAGGCAGGAGAGGATTCTGAAGATAATATTCAACAACGGCATACCCCTGTTCCAGGAGGGCGAGACCATGGAGATAAGCGTGGAGTGCGACGGTGAGCCCGAGCTCTACGTCGACGGGAAACCCTTCGGGAGGGGGCGGGACTTCAAATTAACTCTGCCGCTGGGGGACCACAGGATAGAGGCCAGGTGCGGCGACCTCGTGGAGACTGCCAGAGCCAGGATACTGCCCAGCTACAACGACGCCGTCGTGGAGTACTACGAGAGGTGCTTCCTCCCCTGGGCGAAGGGTGTGGGGGTGGACGTGGACGAACTGACGCCCAGGGAAATAGCGGAGACCCTCACAGACATGATGTACCCGTGGGAGCCCATAGACACCCTTACATGGATATTCGAGAAGGCCAAGTACAGCGGGAGGAGGGTCTCAAGGGACGAGTTCATACGGTTCTACCGCTCGGTGCTCGAGGTGATAGGAGGTGGCTGCGTTGTTTAAGCTCAACCCGGGAAGAATCGCGATATACATCGGTGCCCTGACGCTCATATATGCCCTCTCCACCCAGATGGAGGAGCTGAAAGCCCTCCTAATGCCTGCAGTGGTGCTCGCCCTGTTTTTAACTGCCGGGGACGTTGTCGGGGCGATAAAGGGGGAAAACGAGGCCTTCGCCCTCAGGCTTCTCGGAGTAACCCTCGCGGCGCTCTTCCTGCCAGCCGAATGGAACGTCCTCGCGGCCATGATAGTGCTCGGAGCGGGGACTGTCATAATAGCACCGAAACTGGAGGGCCATCCACGGTTCGTCAGGGGCGCGGGGCTCTTGATTGGCCTCTACGGCGTCTCAAGGCTTCCCCCTCTCGGAGCGATGGGGAGCGTCTTCAGCTACGCGGGCCTTTTCCTGTTCCTCGGCTACTCGATAGCAGAGCTCGGCGAGAGGCACCCTTGGACCGAGCCCGTTGAAAGAAACCTGCTTGGACTGGGCGCCCTCGGTGCGATCCTCGGGCTCTACACAGCGGTAAGGGGAAGCCTGAGCGAGAGCCACCCGGAGCTGGTATTCTACGGGGAGTGGCTGGTTCTTCTCCTGGGAGTCATCGTGGCCGGAAGCATGGTCTACTCGTACGTCAACGAAAAAGACCCGGAGGCGTATCTCCTTTCCCAGTGGAGAAAACACAAAGCAAAGACCGTGAAAAAGCTCGGCCCGGAACTCGCGGAGGCGAGTAAAGCCGTTGAGGACTTCGTGGTGCGCGGAAAGAAGGCGGCACTGGTGGCGTTCATAGCCTACTACGGGGCAAGGCTCTTCGATGACAGGAAAAAGTTCGAGGCGCTCATAGGGAAGATAGCCGACTACAAGGGCAGGCAGACCTCCCGGCTGACGCCGCTCTGGATAAGGCACGCCTACGAGAAGAGAGAACTTGAGAGGAGGATTAGAATCGTTGAGGAGGTTTTTGAGGAACTGAGAACGCGCATGGGGTGGGAGTCATGATGGAGATTGAGGAAGCCTCCAAGAAGCTTGAAGAGGTTGTAGAGAGGATTTCAACCGTCTACATCGGCAACGAGGAAGTCATTAGGAAGACTTTGGCTGCGGCGTTGGTGAATGGGAATGTCCTCTTCGAGGATTATCCTGGTTTAGGCAAGACGCTCTTAGCCAAAGCCTTCGGAAAAGTCCTCGGCTTGAAGTACACGCGCGTCCAATTCACCCCAGACTTGCTTCCAGCCGACATTCTGGGCACCAAAGTCTGGCGCCAAAACCTCGGAACCTTCGAGTTAATCAAAGGCCCAATCTTCACGCACGTTCTATTAGCGGATGAAATCAACCGGGCTCCCCCAAAAACTCAGTCTGCTCTACTCGAAGCCATGGAGGAGAAGCAGGTAACCATCGAGGGGGAGACTTTTACTTTGGAGAGGCCGTTCTTCGTCATTGCCACCCAAAACCCCATCGAGTTCGAGGGGACTTATCCTTTGCCAGAGGCTCAGCTCGACCGCTTTCTCTTAAGGCTCCGCGTGGGTTATCCGAAATCGCTTGAGGATGAGGTGGCCATCCTTGAGGCGCGCTTGAGCTGGGGGAAGGATGATCCGACGGTTGACATGAGGGCCTTGATTGATCGAGAGACTTTTGTCGAGATGCAGGATTTGGTCGAGCGGGGGGTTTTCATCAGCCGGGACTTGTTGAAGTACATTGCCGAGTTGATTAGGAATGCCCGCGCTGATGAGAGGGTTGAGGCTGGCCCGAGTCCTCGTGGGGGGATTGCCTTGATGAAGGTGGCTAAGGCGAATGCTTTGCTTGACGGGCGGGATTTTGTTCTGCCGGATGATGTTAAGGCTTACGCGGTGGACGCTTTAGCTCACAGGGTTGTGGTCAAGCCTGAGTACGCTTTTGAAGGCATAAACGGGGAGGAGATTGTTAGGGAAGCCCTAGAAAAAACACCCGTACCGAAAGAGGCGGGGGAGAGATGAGGAAAAGCCTGACCGGATACATCCTCTGGGCACTGCTCCTTGGGACGGCATTCCTCTCTCCAGGGATGATAGGCCTAGCCATAGTGCCGCTCTCCCTTCTCGCCCTGGCGATGCTAGTTGACCCCCCGAGGGAGGTTAGGGTGAAGAGAAGGCTCTCAAGGCGCGAGATAAGGCTCGGCGAAGAGGTCGAAATCAGGGTCGAGGTCACAGTGGAGAAGGGACTCGGACTGGTCGTCGTTAGGGACCCGCTTCCAAAGAACGTTGCCCTCACATTGGGAAACAACGTAGGAGTATTCTTCAAGGGTCTGAAGCCGCTGAAGGCAGAGTACACCTACCGGATACGGCCGATGCTCCGGGGAGTCTATACGCTGCCAAGGAGCGAAGTAACCACCAGAAATCCGCTGGGGACGAGGTACATCTGGGGGCTCTACGGTGAGGAGCTCAGGCTCAGGGCCGTTCCCAAGGTCATCAGGGCGGTTCCGATAGCGGAAACACGGAGGAAGGCCAAGATAAGCGTCCCCGAGACGAGCTTCTCGATAAGGGGGCCCATCTCCACAGACTTCAAGGAGATAAGGGACTACCAGACCGGCGACCCGATGAAGCTCATAAACTGGAAGGCCACCGCGAGAACGGGGCGGGTTCTCGTCAACGAGTTCGAGAGGGAGGGCAAGAAGACGGTCCTGTTCATAGTCGACGCCAGGGAGGCGATGAAGATAGGAATTGAGAGTGAGAGCCCCTACGAGCACGCCATGAACCTCGTCGCCTCGATGGCGCACCGCTTCCTCAGGAAGGACTACCATGTGGGGCTGTACCTACTCGGGGCCAGAAAGTTCCTGCCGCCGGCAACGGGGCCCAGACAGCTGCACACGATGGTCAGGACGATGATGGACTTCGAGAGGGTTCAAACAGAGGAGGAGAGCTTTGCCGATGCCGTTGAAAGGCTGAAGAGGATACTCGTCCAGTACACGCCGCTCGTCATATACGTCTCCAACGTGCTCGATAGGACTGCCGGGGAGACCAAGAAGGGGGTTCTGACCGTAATGGCCGTCCACAGGGGGAAATCCAGACCCGTGGTGGTGGACATATCGGTCTATCCGACCCTCGACCCCAAGACGGGCACACTCATAGAGATGGAAAAGCGGGCGATAACATCTGAGCTGGAGGGCACCGGAGCCTACGTCGTCCGCTGGATTCCGGGGCGGGAGGATATAGGAGAGGTTCTGAGCAAACTGCTGGGGGAGATAAGATGAACTTCAGGGCGGTAAAGCTGGCGGTGGTGCTCCCGGCGATAATCCTTACGTCTCTGGCGTATTCCGACGTATTCCGCCCCGGGGACTACCTCCTGGCGGCGGCCTTTGGAATAATCCTTCTGGGAACGTTCCTCTCCAGGGATTCCGCCAGCGGGACGGTCTTTCTCTCAACGGTGCTCTACGCGGTGCCCTACTCTATAGCCCTCTCGCAGTTCCTCCCAGCAGCATTCCCAGAAGCATACAGAAACCTGAGCGAGGCGATACTGGCGAGCCCCTACTTCTCCAGCCCTCTGGCAATCTTTGCCCTGATGGCCCTGAGCATACTCGCCGACTACGTTGACACCGCGGAGGCATGGGAGAACGTCCTAAGGGGGCTTGGATGGAGGGGAGCCGGTGGAAAAACTCTGCTCTACGGCCTTCCCGTCGTCCTGCTGGCCTTTGCCCTCTCACTGGGACTTCTGTGGCTCGGGAAAAGCCTGGGCCTCTCAACAGCGGGAATATTACTGCCGGTTTTCCTGCTCGTTCTCGGCGTGGCTATGGCCTATTCCTCAATCGAGAGCGGGAGCTATCGGAGGGTCATCGTTGCGGTCGAGGTTCCTCCATTGAACGGCGAGGTGGTGATAGAGACGCCAGATGGGAGCAGGGTCATGCCCCTGAGCCGTTCTTCAGCCTTCGAATGGGATACGCTGAGGCTGGAGGCCGAGCTCAAGAAGAGGCCTACACGGGTCGTCCTGAGGACGGGGGACAGAAGGGAGGTTCTGACCCCTCTAATAGAGAGCGCTGACGGCGAGACGCTCTTCCTTCTCTACCGGGAGAAGGGAGGAGAAGGTTAATATATCACGCCAGCCAAAAACAGGAGGGGGATGGAGATGGGAGATGAGTTGCCGAAAGCGGTGAATAAAGTTCTCGAACCGGGCGAGAAGGTCCTTTTCTCTGTAAAGAAAAAGATAAGCCCCGAAAAGCCGAAGTGGGTTCTCGTGACGGATAGGAGGATAATCTACCTCGACGAAAAAATTCTGGGCAGGTACGACATAAAGGCCCTGCCATACCAGAAGCTTGAGGAGGTCACCGTTGAGCTGGGCATCATCTCTTCGGAGTTCATCATAAAGGGCGAGGAGGACATAAGGCTCAAGCTCGGCTGGATGGACAAGGAGCAAGCAAGGAAGACGATAAACGCCATAAAGGACGCCCTCAACGCGATAGCCATCGAGCCGGTAACGATAGAGGTCAAGAAGGGTCTGACCCACGAGACGTGGGTTCTGAAGAAGCCAAAGGAACTTGTGAGCAGGGTCGTCCCGGGATCGACTGTCCAGCACGCGCCCCCTGTGGAGAAGAAGGAAGACCCGCTGGAAAAACTCAAGAAGCTGAAGGAGCTCTACGACATGGGTGTGATAAGCCAGGAGGAGTACGAGGAAAAGAGAAAGAAACTTTTGGAGCAGATTTAATCCCTTTTCTTCCAGATTATCAGAGCCGCCCCGAGCAGGAGGATGGCAACGAGGAGGTAGGGAAGAGGGTTCTTTCCAACTGGTCTGTGGATTATTGTCGTTGTTGGCATCGTCGGGGCCGTTTCGGTTTCGACGATTGGAGGCCCATCCCTGAGGACAACAACCGTGGAGTTCACAAAGCCGTAGAGGGTGACGTTGAGGGGTTCAAGCTCCCCCCATGGGGAGCCGGTGTAGAGCTCCACCGAGAACGTTGCCCCTTTGGGGAGCGGGGCAACGGTGAAGTAGTAGCCCGTCGAGGACCTGAGGAGCGGCCTCGGCTCGGCCAGTTCCGATAGGTTGCCCCTGATCCAGATCCCACCCGTGAGGTTTGTGGCGTTTATGGCTACAAGCACCGGGACGTCATTCCCGGAGTAGTAGCGCAGCTTTGCCGGTTTGCTGGCCTTCCCCCCTGTCTCGACCACGACGTCGAGCCACGCTTTTTGAGTTTTCACCTCGGGAACCTCGACGAGTATCTCCCCTGAGCTCCACGAGAGAACCCTAGCGCTGACGCCGCCGATGGTAACCCTTCCACCGCTTCCAAAGCCGGCCCCACCGATGAGGATCCTCTGACCGGGCTGGGCGATGTAGGGGGTCACCGAACCTATGAGGGGCTCTTTCTGCTCCCCTTCGATGTGGAAGACGTAGAAGCTGTTTCTAGGTAGTATTACGGTCGCTCTGCCGTTCTCAACTGCCATCTCCGCTCTGTAGAGGGCGTCGATGTAGGTTCCATCGGGCCAGTCGATGTTGATGCTAAGCTCTGCCGGTGATCCTTTGTTCATGACCACCAGGAGTTTATGGCTCCCAAAGGTTCTCTCAAAGGCCCACACCGAGTAGTTGGCGTAAACCGTTCTGAAGTCTCCAAAAGCCAAAGCGTCATTGGTCTTTCTGAGCTTAGCTAAAGCTCTGATTATTCTTGCCGCCTCGGTGGTGTTGTTGAAGACCATCATGGGCCGGTTGTACGGGTCGCCCTTTCCGTCTTTGCTCACCAGGTAGCTCTCGTCGCCGTAGTATATCACCGGGATCCCAGGCAGGGTCATCGTCAGTGCCAAGGCCATGTGGAAGCGCTCCACCGCGTCGTCCCGCTTTGCCGCGTTGAGGAAGCGGACGAGGTCGTGGCTGTCGAGGAAGTTCAGTTGCTTGTTCGGGTATACAAAGAGAGAATAATAGTCCTCAAGCGTTCTGGAGAGCGTCTCAAGGCTTCCCACGAAGCCGAAGGTTCTCACGATGTTTTCCCTTATCGGTATGTTGAGAACCGGCGAGACGTTGGAGTAGCGGTAGAGCTCGTATAAATCGTCGCTCCTTTCCGGTGAGAGCGAGTAGTACTCCCCGTAGATTAAGAGGGGTCTCTCAGAGTAGAGGCGGAGGTAAAAGGTCTCAAGCCAGCCGAGCTCCATGTGCTTGACGGCGTCGATCCTGAAGCCGCAGGCGCCTGAATTGGCAAAGAGCATCGCCCCCCCGGTGAGATAGGAATCGACCCAGGGGTTGAGCTGGTTGAAGTCTGCTAAACCATATAGGTTGGCGTACTTGAGGGGGATTCCAGACCAGGTGAAAATGTTGCCGTTGTGGTGGTAGATGTCCTCTCTTATGCCCGTTATCGGGTTCACCGTGGCGTTCTTGGTGTCCTCAAAGTAGTCCGTTACAAACGTGCCGTTGTCGTAGAGCGCTCCAAACTCCCCGTCGGTTGATGGGTTTGAGTGGTTGGGGACGTAGTCAACGATTACGCACATGCCCCTCTTTCTGGCCTCCTCTACCAGCTTAAGGAAGTCCTTCCAGGTTCCGAAGTGCTCCTCTATGCGTTTGTAGTCCCTCGTCCAGTAGCCGTGGTAGGGGGCGGAGCCGTGTGCCATCCTGTTTATGTTGTCGTTGAGGGGGGAGACCCATATCATGGAGACGCCGAGGCTCGCTATGTAGTCAAGCTTTTCCGTGAGCCCCTCTATGTCCCCGCCCCAGTAAAGGCGGTAGTTTCTGTGCTCCGGATCGTAGAAGGGCCCGTTGTTGCTCTGGTTCCCATCGTAGAAACGGTCAACCATGATTTGATAGACGACGCCTCTCTCGGGGACCTGGTAGGCACCCACCAGCGGTATCAGGAGCAGCAGAATGACAACCGCAGCCAGTGCTCTCCTCACAGTATCACCAGAAGTGATAAGAAAAGGCCCTTAAAAACTTCACGTTCTTGCTATGTCCTTAAAGCTCATGGACACTATGGAACCAAGGATTTCGTCGTTCGCGGCCTTCAGGGCCCTGAGCCTGTACTTCCCCTTACCGGCTTCCCATTGAAGCACTGTGCTGGCGGTCTCCTCCAGGAGTGGGAGGAGCTCGGGGTTCTTCCGCTCCATGACATCTCGGTTTATGAAGTAGAAGGCGAAGCGGCTCTTTCTCCCCACAAAGGTGGAGATGTTGCGGACGAGTCTTATAACGTCCTGCCTCTCGAGGGCCACGAAGAGCTTGTGTATGCCGAGGACCGGATTGCACACGACCTTTTCAGGCACGACCTTGTCGTATATCTTGCCGTAGTACTTGAAGTCGAGGGAGTACTTGTCCACCTCGACCCTGCCAACGACGTTCCCGAACTCCCTGTTGCCCCCGATCTTTATTACAGGAATCCCCATGAGGGCCTCCGTGTCCAAGCCCATCAGTTCAAGTCGAATCACATATTCAGAAAACGTGTCCGAGATATCGTCAATAAGAACCGGACTCTCTGCGCCTCCGCATCTGCGGCACATGAGGTAAAGGAGGAGTTCGGGAGACGACACCGCACCGTATTCAACGAGCACAGTCTCACCAGGCCTTATTTTGAGGAGAATCTTGTCAATCCCGTGACATACCATATCCGCTCACCTATCCAGTTTTTAAGACGCCGACCTATAAAAGCTTACCGAGAAGGGCCCGAATCTACACCAATCTGGCAATGCCGAGAACCCTCGGGGAATAAAAGGAGCCCTTTCTAGTGATTTCGCGTCCGATTGCCCTGATCGAACGCAGGAACTGGAAGGCATTTCCGACGAGCATGTTGTCCCTAAACGGAGCCACCTTGCCGTTCTTAACAACGTAGCCCAGCTCAACCGTCAGCGAGAAGTCCCCGCTGGTGGGATTGGCCGTGTGCTCACCGAAGACTTTCCTCACGACGATTCCCTCAAAATCCTCCAGGTTCTCGTCACCTGGCATCACCATCACGTTGCTCGTCCCTATGTGCGGGGTCGTCCTGAAGTCCCGGACCGCGTTTCCAGTACTCCTCAAATTCAGGAAGCGAGAGTATGTTTCGTCGAGGAGGAAGGAGCGTATTACACCGTCTTCGACCAGAATGGTCCTCTCGCCCGGGTTGCCTTCCCCGTCGAAGGGGAAGCTTCCAACGCCCCCCGGAACCGTTGCATCGTCAATCACCGTAAGCACCTCGGGTGCGACCTCCTCCCCGAGCCCGGAAAAGCGGCTCCTGCCGTGATAAACGCCGTCTCCAAAGAGGTTTTCAAGGAATATCCCCAGAACGGCGCGGAAGGCTTCGGGTTCAAAGAGGATCTCACCCGAGTAGGGCTCCATCTTCCCGGCGCGATAGCTGAGCTCTGCCTCCTCGATAGCAGAAAGAATGGCGTTTTCAAGCTCCTCAAAGGGTTGAAGGGAACGATAAGTCTGATAATACGAGCCCGAACCGGTTTTTCCATCCGTTTTCACGGCGTAGGTTGAGACGCTCATCCCGGTACCTCTGGCCTCGAACCAGACCCCGTTGGAGTTAGCTATCCCGTAGGCAGTAACCGCGAGGGCCATCGAACCCGATAGGGTAAGCGAATCGTTCTTCAGCTCGCGCATCTTGGCGGAGAAGTCCCGCGCGAGAGAGTGGGCCTCCTCGAAGGGTATTTCATCTATCCTCCTGTCGTAGAGACCCTCGACGCGGGGCACTTTCGCCGGATAAGGGAAGCCAACGAAGGGCACCTCGCTAACCTTGGCTAGCTTTACCGTCCTTTTTACGAACTCCTCAAGCGTTCTCCTCCCATGGTTCAGGCCAGTTATGTAGGAGAAGCCAAGCCGCCCCTTGTAGCCGATACGCAGGCCTATACCAGAATGGAACTTCCGCTGAGAGCGCTCGATTCTCTCGCGCTCTATCCTGAAGGAACCCCCTCTGCCCTTCTCCCAGTAAAGCTCCCACTCGACGTTCTCTCGCTCCAAGATCCTGACAAGTTCCTCTATCATTGGCATCCGGGAGAAGTTCGGAGGGGAATTTAAAAGGTATTCGACTGCTTCTCCATGGCCTCGTAGAGTTGCAGAAGCTTTTCGTAGGCGGCCTCCTTCATCTCGGCCAGCCTTTCGAACAGCTCCGCTACCTCCTCGTCGCCGGACATCCTCTGGAGCTTCCGGTAGATGTCCCTGCCTATCGTTTCGGAGAGCATGGCAATTGCAAGGGTGTTTTCAAGCTCTTTGACCTCCATCAGCTCTCTGCATACCGGCAGAGTGTCCAAGGGCGGGGCGTTGAACTCGAGGGGCTTCATACCGGGATAGAGCTCCTCGAAGAGCTTCCTCAATTCCGCCGCATGCTTCCGCTTTTCCTTTGCCAAGTACCTAAACTCGTCAACTAGGATGCCCTCAACTCGGCCGGCAAGCCATTCATAGGTTTCTGCACCGCATTCCTCGTTGCAGATGGCATAGCTGAGGAGTTCGTAGCCATTGAGGTTCTTGAGTAGTGTCTCAACATCTTGAATAATGCCCACATCTATAGCCATTTCACTCACCAAACGTAAAATTAGAGCTTGGAGTATATACGCTTTATCTTAGCCCACCAACGAGCGCCCTCGTCAGAACGTGTGGCCCCCCGTCATCAACGGGAACCCACTGGCCCTTCCCGCAGTAGCCCGGGAACTCCACCCTAAGGTCATCCCCAATGGCGCGGATGTTTCTCAGGATGTCGAGAATTCTGCCGGAGAGTGCCACATCCCTCACCTGGGCTTTAATTTCACCGTTCTCTACTATGTAGCCCTCCTTGGCGCCGAAGGTGAAGGTGCCGTTGGCGGTGTCGACCTCGCCCCCCTTGTCCCCTATCATGTAGAGGCCGTTCTTGACCTCCTCGACCATTTCCTCGAAAGACCAGTCCCCGGGCTCGACGTAGGTGTTGCCCATCCTCACGAGGGGTTGATGGCTGTAGCCCTGCGCCCTTCCGTGACCGTTTGGTTCGAGACCGAGCAAAGCGCTCGTCTCGCGGTCGGTGAGGTAGTTCATCAAAACGCCGTTCTTTATTATCTCAACCCTCTTGGCCTTTATTCCCTCGTCGTCGTAAACGTAGGAGCCAAACTTGCCCGGGAGCGTTGGGTCGTCCACGACGGTTAGCCCCTCGACGGCTATTCTCTCACCCAGCTTACCAGCCAAGATGCTGTCGCCGTTCTTAACCGAATCGGCTTCTACGGCATGGCCCAGAGCCTCGTGGATGAAGACACCGGTAAGTTCTGGATCCATTATCACAGGGAACTCTCCGGAAGGGGGCGACTGAGCATGGAGGAGCGAGATTGCCTTCTCCTTCACAAAGGCAGTCCAGTGGTTCAGATCTATCTCCTCAACAAGCTCCCAGCCCGCGGTGCCGCCAAAGCTCTTCCAGTAGCTCTGCATCTCTCCATTCTCCCTGGCAGTTACGGAGAAGCTTAGTCTCAGCCTAGGAACGACCGTCTGGATTTCACTCCCGAGGGAGTTGAAGTAGAGCTGTTCCTTAAGGCCATCACCGTAGTAGACGCTCCTGTTGGAGACCCCTCTGCCCCGGAGAAGCGAGTCAATCTTCTTCACGAGGGCGAGCTTGTCCTCGACATCAACGTCGAGAAAGCTCTTCTTCGGCCTTATTTCGGCCCTGTCCCTGATGGGGTCTCCAAGGTGAATCTTCGAATCGCCCTTTGAGAGTTTCGCTATCTTCATGGCAGTCTCTATGGCCTTTTCAGCGCGGCCCATGTCGTTGGCGCTTGAGAAGCCCCAGGCCCCGTTGAAGGCCCTCACCCCTATCCCCATTTCGGTGTTCATGGCAAGCTCTTCGAGTTGACCGTTCTGCATAGTGAGGTGGGAAGCCGTGACGCGAGTTATGCGTATTTCATAATAGAATATACCGTAACGCTCCGCAAGTTCCTCAGCCCTTCGTATCAGTGCCTCCATCCTCCCACCGATGGGCATAAAAGGGGTAGCGTTTATATGGGTTCCCATAGAGGGATGAACCACAAGGGTTTAAGTGTTGGATATGGAGAGGCGTAGTGAGATACTCCACCAAATCCAGAGCAAACCGGGGATAACCTTCCGGGAGCTGGCTAGGGAGCTTGGAATAGGAATAGGCGACCTGCAGTATCACCTCTACCGGCTGGAGAAAGAGGGGAAGGTGTTTTCAAGGAAGCTCGGAAAGAGACGCTACATCTTTCCCTCAGGCTTCGAAAAGGACTGTCAGAGGTTGCTGATAGCCATCTCGACGGAGACCCGAAGGAGAATCCTCCTGACCCTCATGGAAGGCCCCCTGACCCAGAGCGAGATAGCCAAGAGGCTTGGTCTCAGCCAACCAACTGTGAGCTACCACATGAGTGAACTCCTCAAGCTCGGCATCGTGGATGCCCGAAAAGAGGGGAAGAGCGTGACGTACACCCTCTCCTACGACCCGATGATAATAGCGCGCGTTATAAAGGAGTACAGGCCCAGTCTTTGGGAGAAGCTGGCGGACAACCTGATTGACCTGCTCACCAGCGTGGGTGATGAGGAATGATGGAGACCCTACTGGCAATCATGGCCTTGATACTGTCACTGACCCTTGCGGGGATCTCATTGATAGCCTACAGGAAGAGCCATCTCCGCGCGGCGCTCTATCTGATAGCCGCGTTTCTCCTGCTGACCATAAAAAAGGTCATAGAGACCCTGCACCTAGCGGAATGGATAGAAAAGGACGTGAGCATGGCCGTTGGTGCCCTCGAAGTCGTGGTGCTGCTGCTCTTCGTGGTCGCACTCTGGAAGCGCTAGCGAACCACCATCACCGGAGGCTCTATCAAGCCAACGACCTCCTCAAGGAGGCTTCCTATCCTCGTTTTTCCACTCCTCCCATAGGCCCCCATGACAACAAGCCCATACTTTCCGGAGTTGGCCTCCTCAAGTATGGTGTCCTTGGCCGAGCCCTCCACGATCCTTATCGAACAGTTCACGCCCTCCTGGTGGCAGAGCTCAAGGAGGTTCGTCATTATGTCGCGTATGCTCTTCTTCATCTCGCGCCATATCTCCTCCTCGAACTTTTGAACGTTCGTGAGGTCCTGGCTGAGCATCCCCATGTTGAAGGCTAGGGCCTTCGCCTCCCTCCTGTCAAGAACGGAGAACAGGATGAGCTTACCTCCCCTCCTTTTGGCGATGGCTATCGCGTGAAGGGCAGCCTTCTGGCTCCACTTGGAGCCGTCAACGAGCACGAGTATCCTCATGGATCACACCCCTACGTACCTTATCCATATGATAATCATACCCATTCCAACCGTGCTGAGCATTATCACGAGGCCCACCTTGAGGAAGTCCATGAAGGTTATGTTGAGCCTCTCCCTGGCCGCTATACCGAGGACAACGATGTTGGCGCTCGCTCCTATCGCGGTTCCGTTTCCACCGAGACAGGCTCCAAGAGAGAGCGCCCACCAGAGGGGATAGACGTCCATAGAGACGCTCATGGATTTTATCAGGGGTATCATTGCCGCAGTCAGGGGTATGTTGTCCACTATGGCCGAGGCTATGGCCGAGAACCACGTGACCATCACTATGGCCTGTCCCGTCGTGTGGACGTAGCCGAGAAGCCAGCGCGCAACGTCGTCTATCACCCCGGTCTCCACGAGGGAACCGACGATTATGAAGAGCCCCATGAAGAAGAATATCGCCGTCCACTCTATCTTTTCGAGGACTTCCGTGGGCTCCATCCTGCTCCAGAGGAGAAGGAAGGAAGCACCGCTGAGGGCCACGACCGCCGGGGGGAGGCCGAGCCTGTCATGGACGAAGAACAGCAGAACAACCGCGACTATAACGACCACGGACTTTTTGAAGAGCGCCCAGTCTCTTATGGCCTCGTCCTCCCTTAGCATCTGAATGGTGGACTGAATCCTCTCCATCTTTGCGGGGGTTATCTTCATTGCATCTCTGTAGACAAGATATATTATACCGAGGGTTATGAGGAGGTCTATGGCCGCTATGGGCCCCATGTTCAGGAGGAACTCGGTGAAGCTCAGTCCAGCGGCAGAGCCTATCATTATGTTGGGGGGGTCGCCTATCAGCGTTGCAGTTCCGCCGATGTTTGAGGCGAATATCTCGGCCAAGAGGTAGGGAACAGGATTAACGTCCATAAGGCGGGTTATGTAGAGGAGCATCGGTGTCAGAAGGAGAACCGTTGTAACGTTGTCAAGAACCGAGCTCACCAGAGCAGTCACTATTGAGAACAGTATGAGGACCTTCATGGGACTTCCCTTGGCAAATTTTGCAGTCTTTATCGCTATGAACTCGAAGAGGCCACTCTCCTTGGCGGTGTTGACTATCATCATCATCCCTATCAGGAGGAACAGCGTCCCGAGGTCGAGATACTCGGACATCTTCTCCCACGGGACCACACCAACGAAGAGGACTATAGAAGCGCCAAAGAGAGCAGCGACCGTCCTGTGAACCCTTTCGCTGATTATCAGGGCGTAGATAAATACGAACACTGTAACCGCGATTGCCACCTGCTCGTTCAGTACCATTTAAACCACCCTAATACACTATGGTTGGCCTTTCCACGTGCTGGACTATCTTGAGGACCAAGGGGCTTATCGGAGACGTTCTCGTGACCTCAGAGCCGTAGCTCCTGGAAATGACGAGGAGATCGAAGTTTCCTTCAACCATCATCCGCACGACGTCATCGCTTTTGTTCCCGATGAAGTGCCTCCTCTCAACCCGAAGCCCATGCTCCTCCAGTCGGGAGGCTATCTCCCTGGCGAGCCGTTCCGCGAACTCTATCTTCGCCTTCCTGAGCTTTTCGGCCTCGTCCCTGCCGAGGGTCTGCTCTATGAGGGAGAGGGTTCTTTTCTCGGATATGTACACGACAGTAACGGAGGCACCGGGATAAGCGCTCAGTGTCTCGTAGAGTTCCTCCCGTATCTCCCCCGAGAACCTGTCCACCGGGAGGAGTATGGAGTGTATCTCCGGGAGAACAAACTCCTCGGGGAGCAAGAGAAATTCCCGGTAACGCTTGGCTATCTCCTCGTACCTCTCACCGGCGATGTTCCTGAACTTCCTAGCGATGAGCTTATTGAAGATGTCCATTGCCATCCCCGGAGTAGGAAGATAAAGAGATGATTTAAGCTTTTTGTCGCCCGGTTTTAGAGGGTTGAACCACAAACGCTTTATTAAGGCGCAACGAGCTAAAAACGGGGTGAGAAAATGAAAAGGGCACTTGTACCACTGCTGATAATCACGCTTCTGCTCCCGTTTGCATCCTTTGCCACCGCTGAATGCCCCAGCGAAGGCCACACGGTAGTGCTGAAGGCACCGGCAGTTTCCAGGACTGCGGACGGTCAGCTCATAGGTGTTGCCACAGACTTTGTAATCACCGTCGCGCCGGGAACAGGTCACGTTTACGTCGAGACGTGGCCTCTAGCTGAAGTGGATATGCAGGCGAGTGCCAGATTGGCCGCACAGATAGCGGGCAAAGTCCTCGGGGTGAATATGAGCAAGTACGATGTTTTTATCCAGATCAAGGCGGACTCACCAATCATAGGCGGCCCCTCCGCGGGAGGGACCATGACCGTCGGGATTATCGCGGCCCTTGAGGGGTGGAAGGTCAACCCAAAGGTAATGATGACAGGGATGATAAACCCGGACGGCACCATAGGGCCCGTCGGGGGAATCTTGGAGAAGGCCTCCGCAGCCCACGACGTCGGGGCGCAGCTCTTTCTGATCCCCCAGGGACAGCGCATTCAGTACGTTCAGGAGACCCAGAAAAAGGAGATTGGCGGCATAGTGGAAATAAACACTCAGACGAAGAAGGTTGACGTCGTTGACTACGCCAAGGAGCGCTGGGGTTTAACAGTCATTGAAATCAGGGACATATACGACGCCGTCTATTACTTCACAGGGCACAGGATACCCCGCCCCGAGGCGCCCGCGTACGTAAAGATAGACACTTCCTTCCTCAAAGACGACGCCCTGAAGGACTACGACAACACCACCGCATACTATCAGTCAACGCTGGAGAGGCTCAAAAAGAGCGACGTCAACTACGCCACATACACGACCCTCCTAGAGGCCCTAAACGAGGCAAAAGCCATCCTCAACCAGTCGAAGCAGAGCCTCGACGACGGGATGTACTACACAACGATGAGCAAGGACTTCCAGGCAAGAATAATAATAAGGCACGTGAACTGGTACCTGGGCGTGAAGTCGGAGGAGGACGTCCAGAGAATCCTTAGGACGGCTGGCTCGGAGATAAACGCCTCTGAGAAGAGGGTGTCCAACATCACGATACGGGGCACGACGATGCTCCAGGCAATAGCCGCCGCCGAGGAGAGGGTGGAGCAGGCCAAGGGCCTCCTCGATGAGGCCTGGAAGTACTACTACAACGGTGACTACTGGGACGCAATAGGTAAAGCCGCCTACGCCTACGAGAGGGCAAAGACAGCGGTCTTCTGGGCGAGTCTCGGCGAGAGGTTCGCGACCGGCGATGTGATAGGCAAAGACGTGGTCAAGACCACAGCGAGGGACTATATAGATGAGTCCAACCTCATAGTGACCTACATAGAATCGATGTACGGCACCGTTGGGGGCGACCTGAGTCAGAGCATCCAGCAGGCGGAGCAGTACTACGAGGACGGCAAGTACTCCGCGGCGCTCTTCACCGCGATGGAGGCGCGCGTGAGGGCTCAGGTCTTCCTCGATACGCTGGGAATAGACAACCAGACTGTCCTCAAGGATAAGCTGGCGGGAATGAAGGAAGGGGCAAAGGTGGCCATTGCGCTGGCCCAGAACAAGGGCATAACGCCCGTGCTGGCCATAGCATACTACGAGTTCGCCGAGAGCTACGAGAAGAGCGCCGAGGAGAACGGCAGCATGGAGGACCTCCAGACGGCCATGATATTCTACCAGTACGCCAGGGAAACCGCCAACCTGTTCCTCAGCAAGCCGAGCCAGACGACGATTCAAACGAACACCACCGCAACGGACATACCCCAGATAGTCATCCCCACACCCTCACCCGCCGAGACTTCGACGAGCACTCCCACTTCCCCGGAGAGAATCCCCGAGACGGCGATAATCCTGATAGCCGTCGGTTCGTTCCTCGTGGGTGCGGCGATCGGCAAAAAGCTCTAACCTGGGAGGGCCCTTACTTTCATCTTTTTTAAAAGCCCCACCTCCCACTCGGCCAAACTTGGGCAGACGGTACAGCCGAGACGGTAGAAGCCCTCGTAATAGAGTGGATGCAACTCAAAACCCCTCATGAGGACGAAGAGCTGAACCATGAATCCACTCCAGAACTTTATCGGCATGGCTTCTACAATCCTCCCAAACTCGGTCGTCCTCTCGATGACGGGGGGCTTAAGTCTCCTCCTCGTGCTCTCCCCGTCCCTGTCACCAACCAGAAGGACTGGATTTTCAAAACCAGAAACGACGGAATAGAGGGCCTCCACTTTCTTCCTTGTGCACCAGCGGTTTTTGTGGGTAGGCATGCCGTACCTCTCAATGGGCATCGGAACATCAACACGAATCAGGTTGACACCAAGCTTCCGGGAGAGCTTTTCGACGTACTCGTCGGTTCCAGGCATTTCGTATTCCATGCGGACGTAGATGGCTGTAACATCGCCGAAAACTTCCTTCGCAAGTATCAGAACCGCGGTCGAATCCTTCCCCCCGCTCCAGGGGACGATTACCTCATGCCCTCTGAAATTCTCAAGAAAGGCCTTACTCGCCTCGACGAAGGCTTCAAGGTAGTCCCTGTTTGCCTCAACGAGGGACTCAAGGGAGACGTCTTCACCACCAGGAATCCTCCAGAGCACCTCAGTTGGAAAACCCAGCTTCTTGCTCACCTCTGCGACCCTGTAAGGCCCAGAAAAGTAAACTTCGTGGTTCATAAGCTTCCTCAAGACGAGGGAGTTCTCCCCAAGCTCAACCCCCAGTTCTCCCATCGCCTCCCTAAAGCCCTCCCCGAGGGCCAGGTAAATGTCGTAGTCGGGGTTTATCTCTATCCCGAAGGGGTTTTCTGGGTTCAAGACGTAGGTCTCTTTCCACTCGATACCGAGACGAAAGCGGGCCTTTATCTCCTCGATGTTGGAGTACAGCTCATCGACGCGCATGTTCCTCACGCGCTTTGTCCTCAAGAGTCTCGCGTAGAAGGGCTTGCCGGATTCCTCAAGGACGGGTAGTACTTCCTCCATCAGATTCCCCTCGGCCTCTCCAAGGAGCAGAATGGGCACGTACGGCCCGTCGAGGAGCTCTCGGAGGGGGCCCTCGACCTCTTCCAGCGTTCTGCCACCACCGAGGCTTGAAACCTTCAGAAAACCACCATAATTCCGTTCGTTTATGTATTGAATGGTCTTGGCGTCCTTTCTGGCCCTAACTATGAGATGGAACATGAAAAAAGATTTTAGGAGAAGCTTAAAACCTTTGCCGCCGATGATGAAAACTCCCTGCCCTGAACGGTGAGGAGAACCGGCTCCCTGAGACGGCACTGGAATTCGGACTCACTCCACAAGTTCATCAAAGAAGTCTTCGAAGGCCTTCTTTGAGGCAAGTCCTCTCAACTTTTCGAATTCCTCCTTTAAAGCCTCGTAGTTTTTCCTTGATACCGCCGCCAGGTCCTTCATTAGGTTTCTTTCCTCATATCCGGAAAGCCTCTGAGCGAGGTAGGAGTAAACCTTCTCCCCAAGCTCCTCAAGCTCCATGGCAGTCCTCAGAACCTCAAGGTAATCCCCAACAGTTCTTATTCCAGACTTCCTCTCAAGAAAAATCCTGCTCCATTCCGTCTCAGAGACTTCAATGTTGAGATCAGGAAAGAGCTTTCTGGCGATCCTCCTCAGTTTTTCCTCACTTTTAATCTTCCTCTCCACAAAGTCCCCAAACTTTATTCTACCGTAGCCGTGGGGGAGGGTATCCCTCAAGATGGCGTATATCCTGACGGAATACTCCTCGCTCTTCACCAGATAGGCTAAGACCTCTGGTAGGGGACTCTTTGATACGTCTTCCAGAACCTTCTTTATCTCCTCAAAGGTGTCCCCAGCGGCCATGAAGGACTCAATGGGAGTCGGCATCCCACCACCTTTAGAGAATTTGAACCTTAAACTAAAAATCGTTTTCGCAGAAATGGTGGACCGGGCGGGATTTGAACCCGCGGCCTCCGCCTTGCGAGGGCGGCGCTCATACCAGGCTGAGCTACCGGCCCATGCCCGGTAATAGTGAACCCGACCGGGGTTTAAAAGCTTTTGGTCTGAAAGGCGGCATATGTGGACAGGTTTTAGCCGAATTTCTACTGAAAAAGAAGGGTTTTTAACGCATAAATGCCAAATAACCGCGGTGGTTGAATGGACACGAGGGACTTCCACAGAGACAACTTCCCTGGAAACGGAAAGATTGAGCTCATCCCCAAGGTTCCCCTCACGAAGGAAACCCTCAGCCTCGCCTACACCCCCGGTGTGGCGGAGGTATCGATGGCGATAGCAAACGGAGAAGACCCCTGCGAGTACACCAACAGGTGCAACACGGTCGCTGTTGTAAGCGATGGCACGAGGGTGCTGGGCCTCGGCGATGTCGGAGCTTCGCCGGCACTCCCCGTCATGGAGGGAAAAGCTCTGCTCTTCAAGGCCTTCGGTGGGGTGGATGCTTTCCCGCTCGTTCTGGCCGAGAAGGACCCCGAGAGATTCATCGAAGTCGTCAAGGCCATCTCGCCCTCCTTCGGGGGGATAAACCTTGAGGACATAGCATCGCCAAAGTGCTTCTACATCCTCGAAAGGCTCCGCAGCGAGCTTGACATCCCAATCTTCCACGACGACCAGCAGGGGACGGCTTCGGTTGTTCTGGCAGGGCTGATAAACGCCCTCAAGGTCGTTGGCAAGAGGCTGGACGGGATAACCGTCGCCCTCTTCGGTGCCGGGGCGGCCGGCTTCGCGACGCTGAAGATAATAACCAGGGCAGGGGTAAGGCCGGAGAACGTCAGGGTTGTGGAGCTGGTCGATGGGAAGCCGAGGGTTCTGACCCCAGACCTGCCGATTGAGGAACTCTTTCCCCACAGGGGAGAACTGCTCTCCAAAACGAACGGTGAGGGAATCGAGGGCGGTCCAGTGGAAGCCCTAAACGGCGCCGACGCGCTCATATCCTTCACGAGGCCCGGACCCGGCGTTATAAAGCCGGAGTGGACAGAGCTCATGGCCGACGACGCGATAGTCTTTCCGCTGGCAAATCCAACCCCCGAGATACTTCCGGAGGAGGCGAAGAAAGCCGGGGCGAGGATAATAGCGACGGGAAGGAGCGACTACCCAAACCAGGTGAACAACCTCCTCGGATTTCCTGCGATTTTTAGGGGAGCACTTGACGTCAGGGCCAGAACCATAACCGACGGCATGATAATAGCGGCTTCAAAGGCGATGGCGTCGGTAATAGAGCCGAGCGAGGAGGAGATAATCCCGTCCCCCTTCCACCCGGAGGTCCACCCGAAAGTTGCTAGAGCGGTCGCAGAGGAAGCGATGCGTGAAAACGTTGCAAGAATACGCGTGCGCGGGGAAGAGGTGGAGGAGAGGCTGAGGCGCTGGAGGGAGTTCTACGAGCGGGAGATAGGGCCTCTCAACGACCGTAGAGGGAGCTACCGTTAGCGTCTATCGCCACAATCAGCGGGAAGTCCTCGACTTCAAGAACCCACACCGCCTCAGGAATACCGAGCTCTTCCAGCCAGAGAACGTCAACGACGCGCTTTACGCTCTTCGCCGCGAGGGAGCCGGCTCCACCGGTGAAGGCGAAGTAAACGGCGCGGCCTTTAAAGGGCTCCGGGTTCATGCCTCCCTTCCCTATTATCCCGCGGACGCCGAGGGAGAGAATCCCCTCCAGGTAGCGGTTCATTCTTGAACTCGTAGTCGGGCCTGCAGAGACTACCTCATAGCCCCCACCGCCTTTCCTCACGACTGGCCCGCAGTGGTAGATTACCGCGCCCTCAAGGTTGAGGGGAAGCTGCCCTTTCTCAGCCAGCTCAAGGATTTTTCTGTGTGCCGAATCCCTGGCGGTGTAAACTGTCCCGGAGAGGTAAACGACCTCGCCGGCCCTGAGATTCAGGACGTCCCTCTCGCGCAGGGGAGTTCTCAGTCTCATAATAGGCCCTGATATGGAGTCCTTAAAGCAGTTTCGGGTTTGGCAGGTGGAGTCAAACCGACCCCATAAGTACGAGCCCGCGGATTTTTAATTAGGTGATTCCATGAAAGCCAAAGTTGTTACTTCCGCGATGCTGGCCCTTCTTCTCGTGGTCTCGATAGCCGGCTACGCCGGGGCCTTCGAGAAGGGCGGCATGGGAAAGCTTGAGTACAAGGTATACTCAAAGGACCAGGTAATGTCCGGGGCCTACAAGGTTTACGGCAACCCGAAGCTCGACTTCTGGGCGACGAAGACGGTTCTGACGAACGATGGGAAGGGAACCATAAAGAACATCCGGATAAAGTATTCGATCGACAACTATGCTCCAGAGACCGAGAGGAGATACCCCCTCCTCCTGCCGGGTGAAACCATAGTCGACCTCTACTACCCCATCCTTTCGAGTGACGTCACCCGTTTATCGGCCTCAACCCCATCAAACGTACGTATAACCGTGACCTACGAGGTGAACGGTGAAACAAGAGAGGAGAGCGTTACAAAGCCCCTTTCAATACTTGGAGCCAATGACTTCGTCTTTTCCTCGCTCAACCCCGAAGAGAGCACGGGGAGCTTCTACGACACCTTCAGCAACGCCCCGCTTCTTGCTGCGTGGGTAACGCCAAGTGACCCCGTTGTCAGAGAATTCGCTGACCTCGGCAACAAGCTGGCCGGGGGTGCGGGCGCGAGCTTGAGCGACGATGAGGCGATAAAAAGCCTCAGCGGCATGTGGGAGCTCGCCGTGAGAAACGGTTTCTCCTACAAGACCGAGGGGGAAGGCTACTGGACGGGCAAGTTTGCAGAGCACATAATGTTTCCGAGGGACGTGATCCGGGACAAGAGCGGAACCTGCGTTGACCTGGCCCTCTGGTTCGCCTCCCTGGCGATGTCACAGGGACTCAAGGCGTACATAGTCCTCATGCCAGGGCACGCCTTTCCGCTGATAGAACTGCCCAGCGGCGCCGTAATACCCGTTGAGGCAACCGCCATAAACCAGGGGGTTTCATTCCAGGAAGCTGTCCAGATCGGCATGGAGAAGAGCTGGAAGATGGCAATGAACGGCCCGCACGACATCATAGACGTCGCGGAGGAACACTCCAACGGAATAGTCCCGCCGGAGCTGCCATCCCTCGAGGCGGATATCCTCTCAAAGTGGGGGATAGGCCTGAACGCTGGAGCGGGCAACGCGGGTGAAAACGGGGCAAACAACGGGGGCGCCGGTGGAAACGGAGGGAACCCCGGAGGTGGAAACGGCGGAGATGATGTCGGAAACGGTGGGTGGGACTCCTACCACGGCGCCTATTTCTCATTCAACTATCCGGCCAACTGGGACGCGCCGGAGGACTATGGCGGCTACGTCTATCTCTTGAGCCCCGACGGGGAATTCGAGTTTATCGTTCTTTACTCCCGGGGGGCGAGCGTTGAAGACATGGCCCAGGCCTTCGAGGGAAGCCTGGTAGATGCAGGGGTCGAGATAACAGATCGCCAGGATGGCGAGGCGAGCTTGATGGGTCAGAGCGTGTACGCGGTAGCGTATAGCCTTAGAACGGACTACGGGAAATACTCCGCCGCTGCGAGGTATTTCACGGCAAACGGGGTTGGCTTCGCCGTTATCTACGATTTCCCTGCCGGAAACAGCGAGTACAACCAGATAGGCGAACACATCGTAGAAACGTTCAACCTGGGGGGATGAAGATGAAAACGATCGTGACCCTTGTTATACTGCTCCTCCTTGCGGCGCCCCTCGTCGCGGGGGAGGTCAAGATAGTGGAGTATAAGATAGACGGAACGATGAAAGTTACGCTGGACAACGTGGGGAACGCCCATGTGGAGGAGGCATGGCACCTCACCCCCAACCTCTACCTCCAGATGAAGGAGACGTACCCGACCACATACATGCTGAGGAGGGAGTTCGAGAACAGGAGAAGCGACACCGAGTACAGGGACATGAAAATCGAATGGGACGACTCCAACAACGGCGTCAAAGCAACGTACACCATGCTCGGAGCGGCTATCAACAGGGGTGACCACTGGGAGCTTGACCTCGGAGACGGCGACATGACCCTCTCAAGTCAGAACGGGAACACGGTGGTCCTAACCCTGGTCCAGCCGATTTCAGGGGGTGATGGGAGGCTCATCGAGACCGCAACGATAGTCCTTCCGGATGGGGCAAAGAACGTGGGGATTGACGGGGGAATGCTCAGATATGAGCTTCCCGATAAAGAGAACGGAAGAAACCCCGCCTTCCTGGGCCTGGCGCTCATCTCGCTCGTCGGCCTGATTCTCCTCAACGTGCCCCTAAAGAGGGGAGGAGAATGATAAGGGAGATAAAGAGGGAGATGGTGGACTACATAACGAGGGAAACGGGGGTGAACAGGGAAACAGTTGTCAAGGTTCTCCGGGCGGAGGAGAAGTACCTCCTGACCGAGATTCAGGATGCCCTGGGGCGGGTCGGATGACCCTCCCATTTTCCGGCAACTATAAAAACTTTGAAAGCGTAATAAACTAAAAACCGGCCACGGGTTAACCACCGGTTCTGGAGAGGGTTGCGTGAACTTTTCGAACGACGTGTCCGTGCTGAAATCGATTCTCAGCGAGACGAACCTCCAGATAATCTCACTCCTCAGGACAGACTCCCTGAACACAAGGGAGATAGCCCGGCTTCTCCAGAAGGACGAAACGCAGATCTCCAGGGGATTAAGGGGCCTTGAGAGGATGGGCATCGTTGAGGGAAGGTGGGTTCGGCTGAGGGGCAGAAACGTCAAGTTATACTCCCTCAAGTGCGATGAGTTCAGCGTCCGTTTCACAGCGGGGGGAGTCGAGGTGGTTATGGGGGAGACCGTTTACCACCGCCCCCAGCCACTCCCGGCATCCAGCGCTCCGGAGGTGGAGAACTTCGTCGGGAGGGATGAGGAACTGAAACTCCTCAAAGGAAGCTCCCCGGTCGTAGCAGTGTTCGGGATAGCCGGGATAGGGAAATCCAGCCTCGTGGCAAGGGCCTTCGATGACGCCTTCTGGTATTCAATGGATGGAAGCGAGAGCCTTGAGTACATCGCCTGGCGGATGGCACTCCACCTGAACATGAAGGGATTCCCTGAACTGATCGAATACCTTCGCGCCGGAGGACGGGACCCCAAATCCATGAAGGGACTGATTCTTGAGGGGATCGAGGAAACACGCTCAGTCATAGTCTTCGAGGACATCCACAAGTGCACCGATGGTGAAATCGAGTCGTTCCTGCGGTTCCTATCCTCCAGAGTCGAGAGGGGAAAGCTCGTCCTCATATCAAGGGAAAAACCACGGGTGGATTACGAGAGGGTTCTGTTCATACACCTCAGGGGGTTGAAAGTCGAGGAGTCTCACAGGCTTTTGAATCTCAGAATACCTGGCATAACTCCCAAGGAGGCAGTAAGGTTACACCACTTAACCCTGGGTCATCCCCTGCTCCTCGCCCTCGCCGCGGAGGCCCGGGGAGTAGCTGGGGACAGGACTTCCCTCTTCGAATACCTGCTGGGGGAGATATACGAGAAGCTGGACGAGAGGGAGAGGCTTGTGCTCCAGGTTCTGGCACTGTTCGATGAGCCCGTGGAGTTACCGGCCCTCAAGAGGATGACGTACGGAAGCGCATTCCTGGTCCTGTACTCCCTCCTGAACAAGGGACTCGTGGAGAGAAAGGACGAGAACTATTACCTCCATGACCTCCTCAGGGCGTTCATAAGGGAGATCAGTGAGGTTGATGAGAAGAGCCATTACAGGGAGTACATCTCATATCTCCTGGAGAAAAACACCGCCAGGGATTTCTTAACGGCCTTTAAGTATGCTATCAGGCTGGGAGACGAGCAGATGATAGCTGATATCACCGAACTGAGGATAAGAAGGCTCTGGAGGGTTGCACTGGACTTTCCGACGACATACATGAGGCTCCTCAGAAAGGTGGAGGATAGTCCCTACGCAAAGAAGGAGATGGCGAGGCTCTACTTCAACAGAGGATTCTTCGAGAGGGCGCTGGGTCTCTGGCATAAGGCCCTGGAGGGCATCGAAGGGGACTTTCACAGATTTGACGTCCTAATGATGCTCGTCGACGTCCACTGCGAGATGGGAAACATCGAATTGGCGGAAGAGACTCTTAGCGAGCTCGAGGGAATTTTCAGAAGCCACAGAGACGACCCGTACATCGAGCTGGGGTACTACATCGAGCTCACGAAGGTGCGGACATTCAAGAGGGAGCGCGAGAAGGCCCTAGAAGGCGCCTTTAAAGAGCTTGAGGCGGTGAGGAGCTACCCGGAGCCGTATCCCGAACTCGAGGCGCTGATCCTCTACCACATAGGCTACCTCTACGTCGAGCTCGGCGAGCTTCAGCGGGCGCTGACATACTACAGGGAGGGCCTTGAGACGGCTAAGGCATACAGCCTCCCATTCATGATGAACCTCGGATACCTTCAGATGGGTATAGTCCAGTATTACCTCCGGAACTTCAACGAGGCCGCTGGCAACGCAGAGAAGGCGGCTGAGTACTTCCTGGGGGTTAGAAACTATCGCAGAGCTCTGGACGCGCTCTTCAGGCTGACGGTGTCCCTCATGGGGCTGGGAGAGTATGGAAAAGCCGAGAACCAGGCTAAGAAAATGGCGGAGATAACACAGAGCACGAACTACCCCCCGGGATGGACGGCATACTTACTCATTGGAATCCTGAGAGAGCTCAGGGGGGAAGATGGAGGAGAATACCTGGAAACGGGCCTGGAAAAGCTCCGGGACAACGACTACCTCTACAGAGGACTCTTTGAAGAGCTCACAGTGCTCTTCGACGAAAGAGACGTCAATTTCTGGCTTTCCAGAGGTTCTAAACCCTGACCACAGCACTCCCGTCGGGCTTTATCTCGACGAACGCCCTCCTGTTGGCCCAGCACTGGACGACCAGACCTACCGGGAAGCTCGCGGGGTGCCTGTGGGCGGCCTCTATCTTGACGTCCAAAGCGGTTGTTTCTCCGCCCATGCCCATCGGGCCTACTCCCAGGGAGTTGACCTCCTCCAGGAGCTCGACCTCGATCTTCGCTATTCTCCTATCGGGATTCCTCTCCCCCACTTTTCTCAGCAGGGCCTTTTTGGCCAGGAGCAACGCATAATCCGCACTCCCACCAACGCCTATCCCCAGGACAATCGGAGGACAGGGCTTCCCGCCGCAGGCCTTAACGTGCTCGACGACAAAGCGCCTCACTCCCTCCCAGCCCTCGCCAGGGGTCAGCATAGCCAGAGCGGAGCAGTTCTCGCTTCCCCCTCCCTTCGGAAGAACGGCTATCCTTATCGCATCCCCCGGAACGAGCTCCCAGTGGATTAGGGGAACGTCCCTGCCCGTGTTGTCGCCGGAGTTCCTTCCGGTAAGGACGTTAACGGCGTTTGGCCGGAGGGGAATCTCATGAGTTGCCCTCCTCGTAGCCTCGGTGAGCAGGTCTCTGAGTCCACCGAGGCAGGGACTCTCAACGCCGGCCTCGACGAAGAAGGTCACCGTGCCCGTGTCCTGGCAGACGGGAATGGACTCGATTTTACCAATCTCTATGGACTTGAGAATGTTTCTGAGGTTGAAGCGCGCTATTTTGCTCTCCTCTCGCTCGTAAGCCTCCCTGATGGCCAAAACGACATCATCGGGAATCCTCGTGACGGCCAGCCTTATCGCCTCGACGACGGCATCAATCAATTGGCATTCACCTGTTGAAAGTTGCGTTTGGGATTAAAAAGGTTGACGCGAAAATTTAAAAGCCACCTCCAGAGCGGAACAGCCTTAACGGTTAGGTTGTCTCGCCTTATCTCACCGGAGTAGTCCCACGTCACGAGCGTCCCAGTTTTCACGCGGAACAGTTTCATAACCCTGAAAAGGTTCTCCACTTCCCTTGAAGCTACCTCGTCCTCACCCGAGGCATACGTAACCTGTATGAGTTCGGTCTCCTCTTTATCCCTAACAACAAAGTCCACCTCGCCCCTGGTGTCCCGATAATGGTAGAGTTCAAGGCCGGGTCTCCTGTAATATTTGAACCGCAGGAGTTCAAGAAAGACTGCATTCTCCATGAGCCTACCGATGTTTTCCGAAACCTTTGGAAGGACCGCATTGAGCATTCCCGTGTCAACTGCGTAGACCTTCTTATCGCTCCTCACGACCTCTTTGGGCTTGAAGGAGAACTTGGGAAGCTCAAAAATCAGGTAGGCGGACTCAAGGTACTCAACGTAGTTCTTCACCGTCTCGATGTTGCCGATTCCGAGGGCGTTCTTTGTCTTGCTGTATGTAAATCGTCCGGCGAAGTTCGAGAAGAGGTAGAAGGCGACCTCCTTCAGCTCACGGACGTTTCTAACGCCATAGCGGACTATGACATCCCTCGTGATGATATCGTTGTAGAGATTTATGAGGTACTCCCTGCCGAAGTGCAGAGCCTCTGGGAAGCCACCGCGCTCGATGTACTCCGTTAGGGCCCTCTTTATCAGAGCCTCGTCCCTCGTTGTCTTAACATCCGGCTCAATTTTCCGGTACGTTAAAAACTCCCTGAACGAAAACGGCAGGAGTGTATAGCTCAGGTATCTTCCAGTCAGATACGTTGCGAACTCCCGTGAAAGAAGCCGGGCATTGCTCCCGGTAACGACTGTTGGATAGTCGTCCCTAAGAACCGAAACCATCCTCTCCCAGCCCTCGACTTCCTGAACCTCGTCAAGAACCACGTAATCAAACTGACCAAAAAGCTCGTAACCTGCCTGCATAAGCCTCCTATAGTCCCCAATCGCGAAACCCGCCATCGCAGGATCCTCAAAGTTTACATAGAGGGGCCTGCCGGGAAGGGTCGCCGAGAGAACGGATTTTCCGGAGCGCCTCGGCCCGGTTATTATGTGAGCCGTTGGGCTGAAGTTAGCAACGATCCTCCCCTTCAGTTCTCTCCCGACGATGTTCTCCCGCTCAAGCTTCCTGCTCAGGGTATCCCACTGATCGGCCAATACTCTCTTAAGTTCCTCAACGTTCATGGAAGTAACTAGTTCAAACTCCCTATAAAGTTTACCACCATACTGGCAAACTTTTCATCAAAATCGTACCACCATACTGGTAAACTTCCCAGCGAACTTTACTGGTATGCTGGTAGAGGTTTGCGAGAACATAAGAAAGAGAAAAGAACTCAGCCCTTCAGAACCTCGACTATCTGCTCCGCGACCTGGACTCCAGCCCTCATCTGGGCCTCGACGGTTGAGGCCCCTATGTGGGGAGTAAGGACAACGTTGTCGAGCTTTGTGAGCGGGTGATCCTTCGGGAGGGGCTCCTCCTCGAAGACGTCCAGGCCAGCTCCAGCGATCCAACCCTCCTGGAGGGCCTTAACGAGTGCTCCGGTGTCAACCACAGCCCCCCTAGCCGCGTTTATGAGTATCGAGGTCGGCTTCATGAGCTTAAGGCGCTCCTCGTTGATGAGGTGGTAGGTTTGCTCCACTAACGGGACGTGGAGAGTGACTACATCGCTCTCCCTCAGGAGGGTCTCGAGGTCAACGAACTTCCCACCGACCTCTTTGGCCCGTTTTTCGTTCGGGTAGGGGTCGTAGAGCAGGACTTTCATGCCGAGGGCTTTGGCTATCTTGGCTATCTGGTAGCCTATTCTTCCAAAGCCGACTATTCCGAGGGTCTTGCCCTCAAGCTCGATTCCCATAGCCTGCTTCTTGGCCCAGATACCTTCCCTCATCTTCCTGTCGGCGAAGGCTATCTTCCTGGCCACGTTGAACATGAGAGCAACGGCAAGCTCGGCGACGCTTCTGCTTGAGGCACCGGGACTGTTGACGACTTTAATGCCCCTCTCCTTTGCCGCCTCAAGGTCTATGTTGTCCAGCCCGACACCGGCCCTTCCGATGACCTTGAGCTTTGGAGCCACCTCGATGACCTTTCTCGTCACTCTGGGCTTGCTCCTAACGATTATGGCATCAACATCCCCTACGAGCTCCAGAAGGCGAGCCTCATCGGGATATTCCTCAAAGATAACATCAAAACCGGCGTTCTTCAAAATCTCTATCGCCCTCTCGTGCAGGGGGGCCGCAACGAGAACCTTCACCATTTCCATCACCTCATCCCCTTCTTTTTATGGCCATGAGCATAACCTGGTCGGAAGCGTCCTCAGCACGGTCTGCTATGTCACCTATCTTCGTCAGTATCTGGTTCCAGATAAGCTTGGCGTAGGTCGTGATTGTCTCGCTCTCAAAAACCTTGCCCTTGACGTCGTACTCAACCTCGTCGGCCTTTTCCTCGGCGTCCTCAACGGCTTTGGCCAACTCTATCGCCCTGTCAACGTCGGAGTTGAGGGCATTAACGGCATCCTCAAGGATGGCGTAGCTTTCTATTGCCGACTCCACGAGCTCCATAATCTCGCCCTTTAGCTCCATCGGCGCCTTCGGCTTCGCAAGAATCAGAGTGTGGGCCGCGCTCTCGGCAGCGTCAGCCACCTGGTCGATGAGCTCGCTCAGCCTCACGTAGTCCCCCCTGTTGGCGGGCAGAAATGCGCCCTCGTAGAGCATTGTCTCTATGCCTCTCCTGAGCGTGTCGGCCTTGCTCTCAAGCTGGTCAACCTCCCTCTCAAAGGCCCTGGCCCTCTCGAAGTCCCCGTCGAGATAGGCGTTCATAAGCTCCCTGAAAGCGACCAGAGACTCTTTAACGACCTCAAGGTGACTCTCGATGGCTTCAAAGACGCTGCTCTCTTTACCACCGAATATGGGCATTTTCCCTCCCCCTCGATAACTTCCAACCGTGGGGTTTATCTACTTTGCCCTTCCTTTGCCTTGATGAGTGCCCAGAGGAGCTCGTTTCTCGGGGCCTCGATGCCGACGGAGCTAGCGTACTCCACTATCTTGCCATGGATGTAGTCAACCTCCGTCCTCTTCCCCCTCCTTATGTCCTGGAGGGTGGAGTTGTAGTTCTCCCTAGTGCGCTCTATCGTGTCCCACAGGAGCTCCAAGGGGTGCATCTCGAACTGGACGCCAAGCTGCTGGGCGACGAGGCATCCCTCCCTGGCGATCTCAACCGATATCGCTTCA
This sequence comes from Thermococcus sp. MAR1, assembly GCF_012027305.1. NCBI lineage: Archaea > Methanobacteriati > Methanobacteriota > Thermococci > Thermococcales > Thermococcaceae > Thermococcus > Thermococcus sp. MAR1. Next base: position 73,183 of record NZ_SNUF01000003.1, on the reverse strand, counting down.
AGGTACGGGTTATCCTTCAAAAAGCCGTTTTTTACTTCAAGGACCGTTCCCAACCCATTGATGACTGAGTTGACTATGGTCTTTGCCCATTTCCATCCATTCACGTTCTCCGTGACGTGGGTTTCCAGGCCGGAGGCGTTGAAAACCCCGGCGACCTTTCCGACGAAGGGGTCGCTTCCTCTAGGATACCTGCCGATGACGGTAATTCCCTTTCCTGTCCACCTCACGTGCCCCCACTCGACCAGCATCGCCCCGTTCGTGGTTATCCCTCCCATAACATTGGGCGTAACCTTCAACGCAAGCTCCTCGTTGCCCAGGCCGTTCTGAATGCTGAGAATCCACGTCTCTGGCCCGATGCAGTTGCGCGCACACTCAAGGGCGGCCTTGGTAGAGTAGGACTTGGTCGAGAGTATCAGAAGCTCCGGGGGCTCATCGGGCGCGTAGAGGCTTGCCTCCGGATGCACAGTGAACTCCTCAAATCCAGAAACGTGTAGCCCGTTCTCGTTTATGGCCCTTACCTGCTCCTCCCTTCCGATGAGCGTTACGTCGTTGCCGGCCCTTGTAAGTAGGGCTCCGAAGAGCGAGCCTATGCTCCCCGCACCGAGTACGTAAATCTTCATTCCACCACCGCAAGCGTTTAAAGAGAAACCCTTAAAGCCCTATCGATGATAAGCGTTGTTCTCGTCGAGCCAGAGGGGCCGGCGAACATAGGGATGGTAGCGAGAACCATGAAGAACTTCGGCTTCTCCAGGTTAGTCCTCGTTAATCCGAACGTCACCGAGGAAAGCTACAGCTACGCAGTTCACGCGGTGGATGTTCTCGAAGACGCGCTGATATTGGAGAGCTTTGAGGAGGCTCTGGGGCTTTTTGACCTCGCCGTTGGAACGACAGGAAAGCCCGGGAAAAGCTACATCCCCGAAAGGGCACCGCTGATGCCCTGGGAGCTGGGAGAAACCCTACATGGCTATTCTGGGAGAGTCGGCCTCTTCTTCGGCAGGGAGAGCATCGGCCTGAAGAACGATGAGATGGCAAAGCTCGACTTCACGGTAACGATTCCGACAAGTGAGGCCTATCCGGTCATGAACCTTGCCCAATCCGTTGCCGTTATCCTCTACGAGCTTGCGAAGGAGAGGCCAGAAGCTAACGTCCACTCCCTCGAGCCCGCAACGAGGAGGGAGAAGGTGGAGCTGGTGAATGCCTGGGAAAAACTGTTAGAGGTTCTTAACTACCCCAAAGACGCCGAGAGGAGGAAGGTCTTCGTAAAGGTCTTCAGGCGTTTCGTTGGCAGGGCTGCCCTCTACGGGAGGGAGGTTCACACGCTCATCGGGCCGATCAGGAAAGCCTCTAAAAAACTGGAGGAATGCGGAGATGCTGAGCGTAGGGAGGTTTGATATAGCGGGCAGAGAGGTATGGATAGGGGTAGTCCACTCCGAAAAAATCCAGGGAATAACGTTCTCCCTGGAAAGGGAGCAGTTTGAGAGCAACATAAACCGCCTCTTGGCCTTTCTAAGAAAGAGGGGCGTTAGCGTTGACGCCGCGAGGAAAAAGAGCCAGTACCCATCTCTGGTAATGGAAGTTATCACCGGAGAGCTCAACAACGAGGAGCTCCTCTCGATGCTGTCCTTCGAGGGAGTTACTCCCTTCGAGAGGCGAGTTTACGAATGGCTCACGAAAAACGTTAAAAGAGGGAGCGTTATAACATACGGTAACCTTGCGAAGGCCGTGGGAACGTCTCCACGGGCAATCGGCGGGGCCATGAAGAGGAACCCGTACCCGATAGTCGTTCCCTGCCACAGGGTTGTGGCTCGCGATGGTATCGGTTACTACACTCCGAGGCTGGAGGAGAAGATGTTCCTGCTCGAAATTGAGGGGGTGGAAGGATGGACAAGCTCAAAGCGTACCTAATCGGTTTCCTGATAGCAATCCTAGCAATAGCCGCTGGAATAGTCTGGTACGGCGGCTGGACAATGCTGCTCAGGGTTATCCTGACCCTCGGCTTCCTCGGCGTCACCCTGATGCTGCTCTTCTTTACCGGACTGACGCTCTACGCCGAGAGCTGGAAGTACGGGATAATCCTTGCGGTCTTCACCGCGATAAGCGGCTACGGCCTCTACCTGAGCGCCACCTGGCGGAGCCTCAACGTCGTTGCCGGTATAATAGTCTTCTTCATCGCGATAGTTGCCTTCGGCATCTGGTATATCAGCGAGCCGGATTTAAGCCTGGCAGACCGCTTCCGCTCGGCGGAAAAACTCGAAAAGATGGGCAAATACAAGGCCGCGGCAAGGAAGTACGAGAAGGCCGGAAACTACCTGAAGGCCGCTGAGATGTACGAGAAGCTCGGCTGGATGGAGAGCGCCGCCTGGGCCTACGAGAAGGCCGAGAAGTACGAGAAGGCGGCGGAGATTTACGAGCAGCTGTATGAGAAGGAGAAGGACACCTACTACCTCAAGGAGGCCCACGAGTACTGGAAGAAGGCGGGAAACATGGATAGGGCAGCTAAAGCCCTTGAGCGCTACGCCGAGGAGGAGCCGTGGTTCTGGGAGGACGTGGCGAAGCTCTACGAAGAGCTGGGCAACGAGGAGAAGGCCAGGGAAGCATGGGAAAAGGCCCTGGAGTACTACCAGAAGGAAGCCCAGGAGGAGGGGGTCTTTTACGAGGACGTTGGAAACATAGCGAGAAAGCTTGGAAAGGAGGGGCTGGCGAGGGAGGCATACCAGAAGTTCCTTGAATACTGCCTGAAAGAGGCGGAGCAGGACCCCATGTGGTGGAAGCACGTTGCTGAGGCCTACGACTACCTGGGAGAGAAGGACAAGGCGGAAGAGGCCAGAAAGAAATACGAGGAGTACAGGGCGAAGATCATGAAGGCCAACGAGGAGACCTCGAAGTTCCCGGAGGAGAAGGAGAACCAGAGCTAAAATACCCTCTTTATTCCCTCAATTTTGTCAAAGTTCCTGTCGTTCGAGAGTATCCTCTTCACGCCGTACTTCTTCATTGTGGTGTAGTGAATGGCGCCATCAAAATCCAGCTTTTCTACTCTCTCCGCTTCCATGAGAATTTCAGGCGTCAGCGGGACGACTCGAATCCCAAGTTCCGGAAGTATTTCCATAAGGTCAAACCTTCCGTTACTGTTCAGCCTTCTGAGGAGTATATAGAGCTGCCAAACGGTCAGAGATGAGGTTATCATTGACCCGTAATGTTCTTCCAGCAAATCGGTGGCCCTATCAGAGAACTCGGGGTTATCAGTAAGGTGGTAGTAGATCACGTTAACATCAACGTAGACCCTCACAGCTCTCCCCTCAGGAGCTTTTCAGTTTCTTCGTCCACGATTTCGTCAATTTCTTCACCTGTAAGGTTTTCCCCCCGGAAAATTCCCCGGTATTTCATCAGCTTCTCCCTGACGGGAATCAGGATTATCCTGCCGTCCTTCTCCTCGACGTAGAACTCCCTGGAACGGAGGTTTTTCCTGATGCTGGCGGGGAGGTAAACCCTCCCGTTGTCGTCGAGCCTCACAACTTCCACTGCCATGGTAAAGATTAGATTTTTGGAAAATAAATAGTTTTTGGCAAACACGATTCCCTAATACACTTCTCCCGTTTCCTCAAGCTCCTCCAGTTCCTCCTCGATTTCCCTCTTCTTTTTCTCGGCATAGCGCTCCATCCAGTCGAAGAAGAGCCAGGTCGCTAGGAGAAGCAGGGCTATACTTAAGAAGCCGAATACAATCTGAAAATCCGTGGGAACGGTCTGGGGGATGTAGGGCATGCTCCCACCGAAGGGGATTTTGCGGAGCACCTAAAAAACTTTGCCAACCTTTTTAAAATCCGGGTGAAACTCTCCTCAGGTGGTAGCGATGATGGGAATGAACCCCCGGCAAATGAAGAAGCTCATGCGCCAGATGGGCATCAAGATGGAGGAGCTCAATGGCGTCAAGGAAGTCGTAATCAGACTTGAGAACAGGGAGATAATCATAAGAGACCCCGCGGTCACGGTTATCACTGCGCAGGGCGAGAAGAGCTACCAGATAATCGGGCCCGAGGAGGTCAGGGCGATAGTCAGCATCCCCGAGGAGGACATAAAACTCGTGATGGAGCAGACCGGCGTTGACTACGAGGCCGCAAAGAAGGCCCTGGAGGAGGCCAAAGGGGACCTGGCAGAGGCGATACTTAAACTGAGCGGGGAGTGAAAAAAGAAAAGGCCTCATGTCCTTTGCCCTTTTTCGAAGTTCTCTATAGCCTTCACGAGCGGGATGAGATGCATCAGCGCCGGACCACCGGCCATGAGAACCGCGACAAGTCCTGCCTCTATAAGCTCCTCAGGCTTTGCGCCGGCGGCGAGGGCCTTCTGGGTGTGGAGGTAGATGCACCACTCGCAGCCCTGGGCGATGCCAAGGGCAAGGGCTATGAGCTCCTTCTCACGGGTTGTCAGTGCCTTGTTGTCGAGGGTCTCACGCAGGAAGCGGGAGAAGGCCGATATCTCCTTCGGGTGCTCCTTTCCGAGTTTGTCGAGGAGCTCTTCTATTTCCTGAAGTTTGACGTTAACCTCGTCGTAATCCATGGGAACCACCGTAAATAACTCGCGTTCTGGGTTTAAAGGCCTATCTCCAACTTTAGGTTAGAAACCAGCCGTTCCAAAAGACTATAAACCCCATCGAATAGGTGGATACGATGAGGGCGATAGGGGTCATAAGGAAATCAAGGCGGGACAGGATAAGCCGCGAGGAGTTTGAGGAACTCCTGAGGAGTGCCGGCTACGAGGTAGTGGCGATTCTGGAGCAGAACAGGGAAGAGCATCCCAAGTACAACATCGGAAAGGGCAAGCTGGAGGAGCTGAAGGAGCTCGTGAGAGAGCTCAAGCCGGATAGGGTGATATTCGCCAATAAGCTCACGCCTAGCCAGGCCTACAACCTCTGGAAGGAGCTGAGGGTTGAAATCATTGACAAGTGGCAGCTCGTCCTTGAGATATTCGAGAGGCGGGCACATTCCAAGGAGGCCAAGCTCCAGGTTGAACTCGCCTCCCTTCAGTACGAGGTTCCGCTGGTTAAGGAAGCAATTAGGAGAATCAAGCTTGGCGACAGGGCAGGCTTCAAGGGTATGGGTGAATACCAGACCAGGCAGTACCTCAAGCACATCAGGTATAGAATGGGCAGGATAAGGAAAGAGCTGGAAAAAGTCAAGGCCGACCGGGCTGTAAAGAGGAAACGCCGTGAGGAGGTCGGCTTCATACTCCTCGCCCTGGCAGGATACACCAACGCCGGCAAGTCAACGCTACTCAACACCCTGGCAAGGGAGGAGATAGAGGCGAGAAACCAGATGTTCACGACTCTCGATACAACCACACGGCGCTTCAAGCTCTCGGGAAAGAGGGTTCTCCTGACTGACACGGTTGGCTTCATAGACGGGCTTCCCCCCTTCATAGTCGAGGCATTTCACTCGACGCTGGAGGAGATCGTGAAGGCGGATATAATACTCCTCGTGCTCGACGTCAGCGAGCCCTGGGGCGAGATAAGGAGAAAGTTTCTGGCTTCCCTCAACGTCCTCAGGGAACTGAGGGCCCTTGATAAACCAATGATAGTCGTGCTCAACAAGATAGACCTGACCACGGATGAGGACGTGAGGGACAAGGCAAAGAGGATATGGGAGATAATCGAGGAGCGTGGTATAAACGTCTCCCGCGTGGTGGCAATATCTGCAAAGCTCAACCAGCTGGAGGAACTCTATAGTGCCCTGGAGGAGGTCATACTAACCCTGCCCAAGTACAGTGCCTTTGAGATAACCGTGGACGATCCGGAGAAGGTGCCACAGGTTATGGCGCTGATAAACGCCATCGGCGAGGTTCTGAATGTGGAGTATGGGGAAGAAACGAGGATAGAAGCGTACATTCAGACGGGGATGATAAAGGAGCTGACGAGGCTCGGGGTTGGAATAAAGAGACTAAACTAGCCCCACCAGTGAGAAAGCCCTGAATATCACCAGGGAGATAACTATGGCCGTCAGCGGTGTGGCGACCCATCCGAAGATTATGTCCCTGATGACCGACCTCTCAACCCCTTCCCCCGCGAGAAGGCCAACGCCAACGACGCCGCCGACTATGGACTGGCTCGAGCTGACCGGAAGTCCGAAGAAGTTCGCCAGGCTGACGGCTATTGCCGAGCCGAACTGGGCTGCAAAGGCCGAAACCGGGCCGAGGGCGGTTATCTTCTTTCCGACGGTGTGCATAACCGCGTAGCTGAAGGTTAGCGAACCAACTGCCAGGCTGAGTGCAACCACTATTCCGGCCGTTTTGGGTTCCATGAAGCCCGCACCCACTATTGGGCCGGAGGCGTTGGCAACCTCGTTCGTCCCGAAGTTGAATGCCATGTAGGAACCCCCAAGTATCGCCAGAGCCTTGTAAAGGGCTCAATTGTTGACATGCTCTTGATTTTAGAGATGACCCAAGAGTAAAAGCGATAGAGAAGCATGGCAAGTATCCCCGAAAGTATGGGTGAAACAACCCAAGCGGAGGCTATCTTAAGGAGGGTGTACCAGTTGACGGGTGCGCTTGTCGCGAGGCCAACCCCTATGACACCGCCCACTATCGCCTGGGTTGTGGAAACCGGCAAACCCTTGACGGTCGCTATCGTCACCCATACACCAGCGGCCAGGAGGGCTATAACAGCCATCTCCATGGTCAAAAAGCCGCTGGGAACTATTCCCTCCCCAACGGTCTTCATGACCTTGTATCCCTTGAGATAAGCCCCAAGAACAACGAATATCGCTATCGTGAGCGTGGCCTGGCGGAAGCTGAGTATCCCGGCACCGACGGCGGTGCCCATGGCGTTGGCGGAATCGTTGGAGCCTATGTTCCAGGCTATGTAGAACGCCACCGCAATCGCTGCAAGGGCCAGCCCGTCCATGGGTATCACCTATATAGTCTATATATATCCCCGGTGGAGGCGAGGCTTAAAAGTTTTTGCCAAGATGTGAACGAACTTTTTTCGAGAAATGATGCCTTAATTAAGCCATTGACGACTGACAACGTTCATGCCTACCCAAAGACACCTGCCGAAGGTCGGTTAAGCCAATACCGAAACTTAAATAAATGCATTGGATGATTAAAGTTTGACAAACTTAAGGAGGCAGGAATGATGATAGAGATTCGTTTTCACGGTAGGGGTGGACAGGGCGCAGTTACCGCCGCCAATATACTAGCCTCAGCTGCTTTCCTTGAGGGCAAGTACGTCCAGGCGTTCCCGTTCTTCGGTGTTGAGAGGCGTGGAGCGCCGGTTACGGCATTCACCAGGATTGACGAGAAGCCGATAAGGATAAAGACCCAGATCTACGAGCCGGACATAGTAGTCGTCCTCGATCCCAGCCTTCTCGACACAGTTGACGTTACAGCGGGTCTCAAGGACGACGGCATAGTCATCGTCAACACCGAGAAGAGCAAGGAGGAGGTTCTTGAGAAGCTCAAAAAGAAGCCGGCCAAGCTGGCCCTCGTCGATGCTACCACCATAGCCCTCGACGTCCTAGGACTGCCCATCACCAACACCGCAATCCTCGGTGCGGTCTCAAAGGCCACAGGCGTCGTTACCCTCGAGCACGTCCAGAAGGCCATCCAGGACGTCTTCTCCGGAGCCCTTGGCGAGAAGAACGCCAAGGCAGCTGAAGAAGCATTCAACAAGACCGCCATTTACGAGCTCTGATTCTCTTTCCTTCATAATCCTTGACAAGGGGTGAAAAGCGTGAACACGTTGTTTGGTGAAAGGAAGGAAGGGGCAACCAAGATCGTCCTCAAATCTGTGGACGAGTATCCTGAGGCCCCCATCAGTCTGGGAACCACTCTGAGCAACTTTACTGGGGATTGGAGAACATTCATACCCGTGATAGACGACGACAAGTGCGTCAAGTGCTACATCTGCTGGAAGTTCTGCCCGGAGCCGGCAATATTCATCCGTGAGGATGGGTATGTTGGAGTGGACTACGACTACTGTAAGGGTTGCGGAATCTGCGCGAACGAGTGCCCGACCAACGCTATAACAATGGAGAAGGAGGAGAAGTGAGATGGCCGAGTACAAGCCCATTAGGAAGGTTGTGAGCGGCAACTACGCCGCTGCATACGCCGTCAAGCACGCCCGCGTTGAGGTCGTCGCGGCCTACCCGATCACTCCCCAGACGAGCATCATCGAGAAGATAGCCGAATTCTTGGCCAACGGCGAGATCGAGGGACTTGAGTACGTTCCGGTGGAAAGCGAGCACTCAGCCATGGCCGCCTGTATAGGTGCCAGTGCCACCGGCGCCAGGGCATTCACTGCAACCTCCGCCCAGGGTCTCGCGCTCATGCACGAGATGCTCCACTGGGCAGCTGGGGCGAGGCTCCCGATAGTTATGGTCGATGTGAACCGTGCAATGGCTCCCCCCTGGAGCGTCTGGGACGACCAGACCGACAGTTTAGCTCAGCGCGACACCGGCTGGATGCAGTTCTACGCCGAGAACAACCAGGAAGTTTACGATGGCGTGCTGATGGCATTCAAGATAGCCGAGACGGTTAACGTCCCCACTATGGTCATAGAAAGCGCCTTCATACTGAGCCACACCTACGACGTCGTCGAGATGATCCCCCAGGAGCTGGTTGACGAGTTCCTCCCGCCGAGGAAGCCTCTCTACACCCTCACAGACTTCGACAACCCAGTGTCGATAGGTGCCCTTGCAACGCCGAACGATTACTATGAGTTCCGTTACAAACTCGCCAAGGCCCATGAGGAGGCAAAGAAGGTTATAAAAGAAGTCGGAAAGGAGTTCGGCGAGCGCTTTGGAAGGGACTACAGCCAGATGATCGAGCTCTACAGGACCGAGGATGCCGACTTCGTCTTCATGGGCATGGGCTCGCTCATGGGAACCGTCAAGCAGGCCGTTGACGTCCTCCGCGAGGAGGGCTACAAGGTGGGAGCAGCAAAGGTCCGCTGGTTCAGGCCCTTCCCGAAGGAAGAACTGTACGAGCTCGCAAAGGGCGTTGATGGCATAGCCGTCCTCGACAGGAACTTCTCCTTCGGACAGGAGGGCATACTCTTCACCGAGGCCAAGGGAGCGCTCTACAACACCAATGCAAAGCCGCTCATGAAGAACTACATAGTCGGCCTCGGAGGAAGGGACTTCACCGTCAGCGACGTCAGGAAGATAGCCGAGAACATGAAGGCGATAATCGAGAAGGGAGAGCTTGATGTAGAGGTGGACTGGTACCACCTTAAGAGGTGAGAACGATGGAGATTCCCGAGAACGTTAAGAAGAGGTTGAGCATTCCCGCTGAGGAGCACTTTTACGCTGGCCATACAGCCTGCCAAGGGTGTGGTGCCTCGCTCGGTATTCGCTACGTGCTGAAGGCGTACGGAAGGAAGACCATATTCACAATCCCGGCGTGCTGTTCGACCATCATAGCCGGTGCGTGGCCTTACAACACCCTTGATGCCAACCTGTTCCACACGGCATTTGAGACCACCGGTGCCGTGATGGGTGGCATTGAGGCCGCTCTGAAGGCTATGGGGTACAAGGTCAAGGGCGAGGACGGAATAATGGTCGTCGGGTGGGCCGGCGACGGTGGAACTGCCGATATAGGCCTGCAGGCACTCTCAGGCTTCCTCGAAAGGGGACACGATGCAGTTTACATAATGTACGACAACGAGGCCTACATGAACACCGGAATCCAGAGGTCCGGCTCGACCCCCTACGGAGCCTGGACCACCAACACCCCCGGCGGAAAGAAGCACTTCCTCGAGAGGAGGCACAAGAAGAAGGTCATCGACATAGTCATCGCCCACGAGATACCCTACGCGGCAACTGCCAGCATAGCCTTCCCAGAGGACTTCATAAGGAAGCTCAAGAAGGCCAGAAAAATACCGGGTCCGAGCTTCATACAGCTCTTCGCCCCGTGCCCGACAGGCTGGCGCTCACCGACCGACAAGAGCATCGAGCTTGCCCGCTTAGCAGTCCAGACCGCCTACTTCCCGCTCTTTGAGTACGAGAACGGAAAGTACAAGATCAACATGCCCTCAACTAAGAAGGAGCCCAAACCAATAGAGGAGTTCCTCAAGCTCCAGGGCAGGTTCAAGTACATGACCAAGGAGGACATAGAGATCCTCCAGGAGTGGGTCAACCACGAGTGGGAGAAGCTCAAGAAGCTCGCCGAGGTATTCGGCTGAGCTTTCCATCTTTAATTCCTCGCAAGGTTTAAGTTCCAATATGATAATTCACCTGAGGTGATAAACATGGCCGAGAGTCCGTTTAAGGCCGACATTGAGAGGGTTCAGAAGGAGTATAGCGAAAAGATGACCCCAGGGGCGATAGCCACGATTCCTGGGAGCAGCGTCATAAACAAGACCGGTTCCTGGCGTGTTTTCATGCCAGAGTTCAACCGGGACAAGTGCGTCCGCTGCTACCTCTGCTACATATACTGCCCGGAGCCGGCTATCTATCTCGACGAGGAGAACTACCCGGTCTTTGACTACGACTACTGTAAGGGTTGCGGAATCTGCGCGAACGAGTGCCCGACGGATGCAATAATAATGGTTAGGGAGACCAAGTGAGGTGGTGAAAGATGCCGATGAGAAAGGTTATGAAGGCCAATGAAGCCGCTGCCTGGGCGGCCAAGCTCGCCAAGCCGAAGGTCATAGCGGCGTTCCCGATTACACCATCAACGCTCGTTCCAGAGAAGATTAGTGAATTCGTTGCCGACGGAGAGCTCGACGCTGAGTTCATCAAGGTCGAGAGCGAGCACTCGGCGATTTCAGCCTGTGTTGGGGCTTCAGCAGCGGGTGTTAGAGTCTTCACAGCAACGGCCTCTCAGGGTCTTGCACTCATGCACGAGATACTCTTCATTGCAGCAGGAATGCGCCTTCCGATAGTCATCGCCGTCGGAAACCGCTCCCTGAGCGCACCCATCAATATATGGAACGACTGGCAGGACACCATCAGCGAGCGCGACACCGGCTGGATGCAGTTCTACGCCGAGAACAACCAGGAGGCACTTGACCTCATTCTGATAGCCTACAAGGTCGCCGAGAACGAGAAGGTCCTTCTCCCGGCGATGGTCGGCTTCGACGCCTTCATCCTGACCCACACCGTTGAGCCGGTCGAGATACCCGATCAAGAGGTTGTGGACGAGTTCCTCGGCGAGTACGAGCCGAAGTACGCATACCTCGACCCGGCCAGGCCGATAACCCAGGGTACCCTCGCCTTCCCGGCCCATTACATGGAGGCCCGCTATACTGTCTGGGAGGCCAACGAGAACGCCAAGAAGGTCATCGATGAGGTTTTCGCCGAGTTCGAGAAGAAGTTTGGAAGAAAGTACCAGAAGATAGAAGAGTACAGGACGGACGACGCTGAGATAATCTTCGTTACCATGGGCTCCTTAGCTGGAACCGTCAAGGAGTACGTTGACCACCTCAGGGAGAAGGGCATAAAGGCCGGTGCCGCAAAGATGACAGTTTACAGGCCGTTCCCGACTGAAGAAGTCCGCGCTCTCGCCAAGAAGGCGAAAGTCATAGCTCTCCTCGAGAAGAACGTCACCTTCAGCATCGGTGGGGCACTCTTCCAGGACTTCAGCAGAGCTTTGATAAACGAGAGCGAGAAGCCGAAGATCGTTGACTTCATCCTCGGCCTCGGTGGCAGGGACGTCACCTTCAAGGACCTAGACGAGGCCCTGGCCATAGCACAGAAGGCTCTGGCTGGAGAGGAGTTTGATGAGGTCAACTGGATCGGCCTGAGGAAGGAGATTCTGTGAGGTGATGAAGATGGCAGTTAGAAAGCCCCCGATCACAACTCGCGAGTACTGGGCACCCGGTCACGCCGCCTGTGCCGGCTGTGGCTGTGCCACCGCTCTCAGGCTCGCCACCAAGGCCTTCAGTGAGGCCATGGAGGAGAAGTACGGTGATCCTAACGCCTTCGCGATAGCTCAGGCCACCGGATGTATGGAAGTCGTTAGTGCCGTCTTCCCGTACACCGCCTGGAAGGCCCCCTGGATACACGTCGCCTTTGAGAACGCAGCTGCAGCTGCTAGCGGTGTCGAGGCCGCCTGGAAGAAGCTCGGAAGGAAGGGCAAGATACTCGCCATAGGCGGTGACGGCGGTACCGCGGACATCGGTATGCAAGCGTTAAGCGGTATGCTCGAGCGCTGGCACAACGTCGTTTACCTGATGTACGACAACGAGGCCTACATGAACACCGGAATCCAGAGGTCAAGCTCAACCCCCTACGGTGCCTGGACCACCACCAGCCCGCCGGGCAAGTACTCCATCGGTGAGGACAAGCCCAAGAAGTGGGTCGCCCTCATAGCTGCCGCCCACCAGGTTCCCTACGTCGCAACCGCCAGCATAGGCAACCCCTTCGACTTCGTCAAGAAGATGAAGAAGGCCGCCAAGGTGGACGGCCCGGCTTTCGTCCAGGTTCAGTGTACCTGCCCGACCGGCTGGAAGAGCCCGCTCGAGAAGGGCGTTGAGATAGCTCGCCTTGCCATCGAGACCGGCGTCTGGCCGCTCTTCGAAATCGAGAACGGCGACCTCTGGAACATCAAGATACAGTCCCCAGGAGGGGGCGCCAAGGTCAAGCGCGAGGGAGGTCGCGTGGTAGCCATCGAGTTCAAGAAGCCCATCGAGGAGTACCTTAAGCTCCAGGGCAGGTTCAAGCACCTCTTCAAGCAGCCGGAAGCGATAGACGTCATGCGCGAGCAGATCAAGGCTATGTGGAAGGTTCTTGGCGTTGACGTCACCCTCCCGAAGCCGGAGGAGTGAGCCTTTCCTTTTTCCTGGCTTTTTTGGCGTTAATCCACCGCATCCTTGAAGGCCAGCGCGAGGGCCCTAACGCAGTTTTTAATTTCCTCGCTCACTTCCATCCAGTCCCCGGGCTGACAGCCGAGGAGCAGGAACCGGGTCTCCGGAAGCATCTCGGCCAGATGGTCGAGCGTCACCCTGAGCTGGAAGCGGAAGTCCTCGGGAACATCTCCAATAGCCTCCCAGGGGTCGGCAGCGACCACTTTACCGGGCCCACTCCCGAATTCAAGGGGGACCGCAACTATCACCAGCTCCGGACGAAAGCGTATTATGGCCCCCGCCTGGCTCTCAGGAACGTCGTGGCAGTTGATCGGAAGGAAGTTGGGATTCTCCACCGCCAGAGAAAGGGCCTCGGCCAGATAGGCCCCAAATCCATAATCACCGCGTTTCTCGTTGCCCACGCCACAGAGGACTATCCTGCGCGCATCTCCGATTATCTCGTCGATCCTCACGGTGAAACCTCCAAAAAGATATCAGAGAAGAACGTAGCCGGAACTCACGCTCTTCCTGAGCTCTTCCTCACTCAGCTCCCTCCTGTGCTCGGGTATGTTCCTGGCGCGCCTCTCGTTGACGAGTTCAAGGACCATCTCCAGCGGGCCGTACTGGATGGCCTCCGCCGGGCACATGAGGGCGCAGGCCGGTTCGAGACCCACCTCACGTCTGTCTGCACACATGTCGCATTTGGTTATTGCCCTGACCTTAAGGCTGTAGAAGGGAACGCCGTAGGGACACACCTGGAGACAGGCGAGACAGCCGATGCACCTGTTCTCGGCTATCCTCACGGCTCCATCCTCGTCCCGGTAGATGGCATCGGTTGGGCAGACCCTCACGCAGGGAGCGTCGTCGCAGTGCTTGCAGTTTATCGGGAGGTACTGCTTGTTCTCCGTCACGTAAATTCTTATGTGCGGGCTCCCATCATGGATAAAGTCGCAGACGGTCTCACAGGTTTCACAACCAATGCACGTGAGGTGGTCGAGGTAGAGGTACTTCCTCTCCATCAGGGCTCCCCCCTGAGCCACCCGTCGATTGAGACTGCCGCATAGAGGCCGTCCTTTATCGCCCTGCCGACCTTCGTCGGGCCGTTGACGACATCCCCGGCGGCGAAAATTCCCTCGACGCTGGTCATGTGCCTGGAATCAACTACGATCCTGCCCCTCCTGTCGGTGACGATGTAGGAGCCGTTAACCGGTGGGGTGGAGACCATGCCTATGGCGAAGACCAGGTAGTCGAGCTCAACCTGGAACTCCGAGCCTTCAATGGGTATAGGCCTCCTCCTTCCGGTTTCATCGGGCTCTCCAAGACGGGTTCTAAGGAGTTCTATGGCCCTAACGCGGCCGTTCTCACCTATCACGCGCTTTGGAGTGACGAGCTCGAACCACTTGACCCCCCTGTTCCGCAGGATGTTTATCTCGTAGGCTCCGGCGGGGGCTTCCCTTATCGTCCTGCGGTAGAATATCTCAACCTCCGCACCGAGGCGGTTGCACTCAAAGGCAACGTCAACGGCCGTGAGGCCCGCCCCTATTATCCCGACCTTCTTGCCCTCCAGCTTGGGGACCTTATCCCTCGGAACGTAGCCGAGTTCGTAACCTTTTATCCAGAAGAGGAGCTCCAGCGGTGAGAGTATGCCCTCCAGGTCGTCCCCAGGAATTCCAATCCTCCTCACGTTCCAGATTCCGGTGGCTATTAGAACCGCGTCGTAGTTCTCCCTGAGCTCACTGAGCCTAACGACCCTCTCGTAGAACTCGTCGCCCTCGTCCTCCCGCTCATCCTCCATGACCTTCGTCCTCGGGTAGTAGGTTACCTCAAACTCCTCCTCAAGTTCCTTCGCGCCGAGGCGAACCCTCTCGACTGGAATCCTGAACTCCGGGATGACGAAGAGCATCAAGCCGCCGGGCTCGGGCATTTTGTCGTAGATGTCAACGTCGTGTCCCCTGCAGACGAGGTAGCCGGCAGCCGTGAGTCCAGCAGGTCCGGCGCCGATTATTGCTACTCTTTTCCCCGTCGGATTGGGCTTCTCTCTGCAGAGAAAGGAGAACTTTATGCCCCTCATTTAACGGTCCCCCCGAAGAACCTCAGGTACTCGCTCGGGAACTCCTTGACGCGATCGTGCTTGCATCTGTCACACATGAAGACGACCTCAGGATGATCGTAGAACTTTTCGAGCTTGTGGTAGAGGAACTCCGCGGTTTTAACGGTGTAGTCCAGCTTCCTACCACAGACCTGGCAGTGGGCGTACTCGAACTCGAGGTCGAGCCTGTCAGGGTGACCTTGGATAGCCTTCGTCGGACATATCTCGTTGCACTCGTAATTACACTCCCTGCAGAGCTCAGGATGGAAGGAGATGACCTTCTTACCGTTATCTATAACGAATATCGCGTTGTGTGGACACACCTGGGCACAGAGGGCGCAGCCTATGCAGGCGTCAGCGTTTAAGCCTTCCTTTTCCGGAGTCTCGGCCGGGGGTGAAAGGGAGGCCTTCTCTTCCCTCCCGAATAATCCCTTGATGCGCTTGAACATCGTCCCACCTCAAAAGGGAATAAAAGAGGGAGCTCAGATGCCGAGCTCCTTCCTCTTCTTCATTATGTGGTCGTACATCAGCTTCGCTGCCTTGTACGGGTCGGGCTCCACTATGAAGGCCGCTCCAACGATGTCGTAGAGATCCTGCGTGAGGATCTTCACCACCTTTGGACCGCCGAGAACCGGCGGAACTATGCCGAGGTGAGTGGTGATTCCGCTGGCCACGAAGTAGGTTCCGATTGAGACCGCCTTCTCGGTCATGGCCTCGGGGGCGGAGCCCACCACTGGTAATGCCGAGATGGGGACGTTCAGATCCCTCGCTATGAGGTCAGCTAAAACCAGCATCCTCGTGCAGTCAACGCACGAACCCATGTTGAGGGCGGGAGGAATGCCCCACTCCTTGGCGAACTCCCTCAGGCCGGGCCCGACGTTCTCGGTGTCAACGTACTCGGGCAGGAAAATACCGTACTTCATCGCCGCTGTTGCCCAGCAACCGGTTCCTATGAGGAGAACGTCCCTCTTCATCAGCTCGTTGGCTATCTTTATGTGGTTGTGGTCCTGCTTTATCTTGGGATTGTTGCATCCGACCAAGCCGGCGACGCCCTTTATCTTGCCCTCGACTATCGCCTCCTCCAGGGGCTTGAGGGAGCCTCCGAAGTGTTTGAGTATTGCCTCGACGCTGAAGCCAACGTATCCTGCCATCTTCTCCTTGGGTATCTCTACCCTCTGCTTCGACCGGTTCGGGAAGTTCTCAACAGCGGTCCTGACTATCTCCCTGGCTATCTCATCCGCTCTCCTTTCGTCGAACTTGATGTGTATGGCTCCAGGGAACGTTGCCAGCGGACTGGTATCTATTATCTTGGTGTGGAAGCACCTGGCCACGTCAACCGTCGCGGGCATTATACACTGCACGTCAACGACCATGGCCTCAACTGCGCCGGTAACTATGGCCATCTCCTGCTGGAGGAAGTTGCCGGCTATGGGTATGCCGTGCCTCATGAGAACCTCAAGACCGGTACAGCACATTCCGACGACATTTATTCCTTTGGCGCCGAGTTTCTCGGCGAGTTCGAGCAATTCAGGATCCTGTGCCGCCTCGACTATCTTCTCAGACAAAACCGGCTCGTGGCCGTGGACGACTATGTTGACGTAGTCCTCCTTCAGAACCCCAAGGTTGGCCTCGGCCTTTATAACCTGTGGCGTTCCGAAGAGTATGTCCTGGAGCTCAGTCGCTATTAAAGAACCACCCCAAGCATCGCCGAGGGAAGTCTTCAGACCGTGGAGGAGTATGCTAACCGGGTCGTGATCTGTTCCTATGTGTGTCCTGTGGAGGCTCTCCACTATCTCCCTGTCGATTCCCCTCGGCAGGATGCCGTTCTCGAACCAGGGCATGCCGGCCTTTTCGGGGGCCTTCTCGAATATCTCGTAGGTCTTGGGGTTGAGATAGGCCTTGAGGAAGGCCAGCGCCTCCTCATCCTGCTTTCCGAAATCGTGGAGCGCCACTTCGGCAACTTCCCTGGCAAGCTCCCTTATAGTCTTGCCCTCGGTCTCGATTCCGAGTCTCTTGGCAACCGCTTTAAGCTTCTCAACGTCCCTAACCTGATAAGGCAGAACGTTCGAGGCCATGTTATCCAGCTCAAGGACGGGCTTCCCTTCCTTCTTGAACTTCTCGGCCATCTCGGCCGCTATGAGCAGGGTTAAAGCCACGTGCCGCCCGTGGTCGCTGTGGGCAGCAGCACCGGCTGCTATCATCCTGAGGAGGTTCCTGGCGACTATAGTGTCGGCATCGGCACCGCAGACGCCCCTCCTTGGCTCACCTCCAAAGGGGTTGATCCTGCACGGTCCCATCATACAGTTCCTGCAGCAGACTCCAAGGAGGCCGTAACCGCACTGCGGCTGTTGCTTCTCAAGCCGCTCCCACACAGTTTCGATGCCCATCTCCTGGGCCCGTTCGTACATCCGCTGGGTGGTACTATCGATGGAGACTTCTTTATACTTCTTCATTTCGACTCCCCCTCATTAATACGAATAATTTCGGCGTACATGGACCTGAAAAGGTCCCAACCGTTGTATTCCTCCTCATATGTGCCTTCTTTCAGCCTGATTATCCTCTCGGCCGTTTCTTTCCTGACGTTGGAGACTATCTCATCAATAGTGCCGAACTGGAGCGCCCCGGTCTTGCACGCCTCAACGCACGCTGGAAGTTTTCCTTCGACCCTTCTGTCGGGACACAGGTCGCACTTGAACATCACACCGTTGAGGGCTTCGAACTCGGGAATACCAAACGGACAGACGATGGCACACATCTTGCAGCCGATGCACTTTTCAGGGGTTATCATAACCGCGCCGTCTTCGTCGTGATAGAGCGCACCGGTGGGACATACCTCAACACAGGGTGCGCCATCGCAGTGCCGGCAGTTCATGGGTACGTTGTAGGCCCCCATGGGGAGAATGTGTATCCTCGGCAGGGGCAGCGGATCCTCAAAGATCGCCGAGAAGAGGTCCTTGCTCTGGGAGTGTTCCACTGCACACGCTATCTCACACTGCCGACAGCCAATGCACTTCGCTGGATTTATGAAAATAGTAGGCTTTGAATCGGTGGGCATAGGAAATCACCGTTGTTCTTTTTGACGTATACTTTATAAATCCCTTTCCGTTTTAACATACAACCCGGGGATAGTCTTTAAAATTGTAACAAAAATCGTTAAAAAATACAACAATGCAATGAATCAGGGTCACATAGGCCCTCCCGCGAGATAACTACCCAAAAGTGTGAAACCAAAGGTTATACATTTCTGTCCATCAAAGGTCATCTATAAAAGAATGTACATAAGTTCCAGAAAAATGGCATTAATTACCCAAATTTGTAGAATCATTGAGTTCGTATGTCGAACCTAAAAGCATTTATATCGCCGTATTTCAATCATTAGAGGTGCTCGATTATGACAAAACCTCTGAATCCAGAGGATGAGAAAAGGAGAAAGAAGCTGTTTGAAATCGCCGATGAGTTAAGGGAACGAACCAAAAAACAGGGCCCTGAGGAGGGCTTCAGGGTCGTGATAACGGGCAAGGGTGGAGTTGGAAAAACCACAATGACGGCTATTCTCGCGAGGCTCCTAGCCAGGGATGGCTACCGTGTTCTGGCCGTTGATGAGGATCCTCAGATGAATCTCGCACACGCCCTCGGCGTTCCAAAGGAAGTGCGCGATAAGATAGTCCCCCTCAACAGAAACTTGGATTACATAGAGGAGAAGACCGGAGCAAGACCCGGTACCAACTGGGGGCTCTACTTTTCGCTTACCCCCGACGTCAGGGACGTCGTTGACCGCTTCGGTGTCGTTGGACCTGATGGCGTCATGCTCCTCGTCATGGGAAGTGTAGTTCAGGCCGCGGCCGGCTGTCTCTGCCCCGAAAATGCTCTTCTCGATGCCGTCATCAAGTACATAAACCTCCGGAAGGGCGAGATAATCCTGATGGACACGCAGGCCGGGCTGGAGCACTTTGGAAGGGCCCTAGCTAAGGGCTTCAAGCAGGCGGTTATACTCACAGAGCCAACCTACAACTCCGTTCAGGTGGCGGTTGATGCGGCGAAACTGGCGAAGCAGTTGGGCATAGAGCACATCCACTTGGTAATCAACAAAGTGAAGAAGAGTACTCACGTGGAAAAGGTCGAGAGAATCCTGAACGAGCTCGGCTTCAACGACTTCACCACGAAGACGGTGATCCCCTACGATGAGATGGTGGAGGAGTACGACCCGGAGATAGAGGCAATACTCGCCAATCCCGAGTCACCGACCTACGTGAAAGCCCTAGAGCTGAAAGATATCCTCCTGAAGTACGCGGAGTAGTTAACACGCTGCTCTCTCTGTTTCTTTCAACTTTCATCTCACAGCCTGATACCCATATATGTATAATACTGTAAAAGTTTTGGACAAAACTTTTAAGCACCTTAGGCCAACCTAAGCCGGAGGTGAATTAGATGACCATCAAAGCTCCCACACTCAACATAGGCGGACTGGGCGCTGATCCCCTCACCCAGAGGATAAACGAGAAGCAGGAAAAGTGGACGTACAAGATAGCCGTCCTGAGCGGTAAGGGGGGCGTTGGAAAGAGCACCGTTGCGGTTAACATCGCCGCCGCTCTGGCAAAGAAGGGCTACTTCGTCGGAATACTCGACGCCGACATACACGGACCGAACGTCGCCAAGATGCTCGGCGTCGACAAGGCCGAGGTTCTGGCCGAGAAGATGGAAGACGGCAGGTTTGAGATGATACCCCCGATGAACGACTTCCTTGGCCAGACAACCCCGATCAAGGTCATGAGCATGGGCTTCCTCGTCCCGGAGGATCAGCCGATAATCTGGCGCGGTTCGCTCGTCACCAAAGCCATCAAGCAGCTCCTCGGCGACGTCAAGTGGGGTTCGCTGGACTTCATGATAATCGACTTCCCCCCGGGAACCGGCGACGAGATACTCACCGTTACCCAGACCCTCAAGCTCGACGCCGCTGTGATAGTCACTACCCCTCAGGAGGTCGCTTTGCTCGACACAGGCAAGGCCGTCAACATGATGAAGAAGATGGAGGTGCCCTACGTCGCTGTCATCGAGAACATGAGTTACCTCATCTGCCCGCACTGCGGCAACGAGATAGACATCTTCGGCAAGGGTGGCGGAAAGAAGCTCGCCGAGAAGGAAGGTGTTGACTTCCTCGGAGAGATTCCGATAGACCTCAGGGCCAGAGAGGCCAGCGACGCGGGGATTCCAATAGTTCTCTACGAGGACACCGTGGCGGCGAAGGCCTTCATGGAGATAGTTGACAAGCTCGTGGAGAAGCTTGAAGCTATGAAAGGCGAGAAGGAAGCCCCCGATGAATCCAAGGGGGAGTAATCCTCTAACGAATCCTTTTCCTTCTTTATCGACTTCCTCTGCATTAACTTTTTAACCACTTCTGGGTATCTCACTGGGAGGGATACGATGAAACGGGCCCTCGTTCTGGTAACTCTAATCATCCTAACCGCCCTTCCACTGGTCTCCGCGGAGAGGTTAAGTTACTATCCCAGCCAGGATACGTTTCAGGCATTTCTAAACTCAAGCTCAACCTACACTGTCATAGCGGGTAACGATGATTGGGCAAGGGGATGGGCGTACTACGTGGACGAGAGGCTCTACACGATAAAACCCCACGGCAATGATACCTTGGTTCTGGTCGGAAACGTCTACAACAATCCCGCGATGGCAAAGATTTGGAACCTCACGGGGCTCCCCGCCAACGCTTCCCTTCTCCCCTCGATCGTCGTCCTCAACGGCACAGTCCTCATAACCGGCTCCGAGGACAACATCTACATAACCGAGAGGGCCTTCGAAGGGCTTTGGAATCCCCCTCGCGGCTCGGTGGTGGCTTTTTTAGCGCTCCTATCCATCATCATCCTGACGTTCCTGCTCGCCCTGAGGCGCGACAACAGCCACGCGGGCAGCTTCTATATCCTAACCGCATCGCTCTTCATCTTATGGTACCTGACCGCCCAGAGACCCGTCCTGACGGAGCGGTTCCTGCGCTACCTCCTCCAAGCGGTAACATTCGCCGTGGGCGGTTCTCCCGAGTCTCCCCTCAGCATGATAATGGGGTTCATCTTCAGGTTCGTGCCCCCCATCGAGGAGAACGTAATCTTCGTCCACTGGATTCTCATCCTACTGATAGCATCGTTCTCCTTCTACCTGGCACCCAAGAGGGCTCGTGAGCTCGGCTTTATGATATTCGGGCTTACGTTCGTTGCCCCCATGTTCAGGGAAAACCTGTATCACATCAACGGTAGCGCCCTCGGACTGGCGGGTCTCGCGATAACCCTCGCGATAATAAGCAATGTGACATTCTCCCCGGAGAAATGGAAGGCCCTGCTCCAGACCTTCGTTCTCTCGGTGTTCACACTGCTTACGGTGGCTATAAACCCATATCTGGCCTTCATACCAATAGCCTTCGTCATCACGTTCCCGAAGAGGCACCTGAGAAACTACGCGTACCTGCTGATAACAGGCGCGGGGATTCTTACCATGTACCTCCAGTTCGGAGTTCCCGTTGGCCTTCCGAAAGGAATGGACCCGCACGGATGGGGGTATCTGGAGAGGTTCCTGTTCAACAGCGCCCTAGCCCTGGTGACGATGGCCTACACGATGACCAAGGGAGAAAGGGGAATAAAGATGAAGGGCCAGAGTGCTTTCCTGCTCCTGATGACGATCCTGTACCTTCCGGTGTCGCTGTTCGTGCCCTCACTGTTCCCCTACTGCTTCATCCTTATCTCAGCCCTAACCGTGAGGCTAATCCACGGACTCACTCCCGGAACTTGACGGCCCCTATGAGGGTCCCCCTGAGGTGCGGACCGATTTCCTTGATTATTCCAGGGGCCTGGGTGCCCTTCTTGAGTATCAGGAGAGTTTCCATGAGACCCAACTCCTCTATGCGCTTCACGTCCCGTCCGTGGCCCGTTTTGATGAGGGCTTTTTCAATGTTCTCACTCACGGTGCCGGCTATGAAGAGTTTGTCGTAGCCGTCGCTGAGCCAGGTCTTTATGCGTTTTAACTGAGCGTCGCTGAAGGCCAGCTCGACTTCCCTGGCACCGAATTCAACCTTGGTAACGACGACCTCCACGGGCAGGTTGTCCACCCAGCCGAAGTCCCTTATCATTTGCCTTACCGGCATCTCACCGAAGGTCTCTTTGAGGTAGTAGAGGGGCAACAGTGCATCCTTCGGCCTGGGCGTGAAGATTCCGATGTCCACATAGGCGCCGTAGCCAACCTTGCCAAGGTCCACGAAACGACCGCGGTAGGTCTCCCCCTCTTTAACCGCGCTCAGCTTGTAGGGAACCTCACCGAACTCCTCGCGAACGAGGTTCGCGCTTATCTCCTCGTCCTCGCCGCTCAGAGACACCTTAATCCAGTTCTTCTTAACCGCTGAAAGTTTCCATTCGACTTCCAAATCTCCAAGGAGAGCCTTCAACTTCTTGTCAAGCTTAAGAAAGCCACTCCTATCCCCGTAAACCTTTTCAAGAATAACTACTTCCTGCATACTCACCATCCCCGAAGTTCATCACCAACCGTTCAAACAGGCATCACTTCTTCTTTTTGGGCTTCTTCCTGAGGCCAAGCTCTATCTCGAGCTCCTCGATGCGCCTCTTGAGCTCCTCAACCACCGCAGTGTTGTCGTACTGCATGAGCATCTGGCCACATATCGGGCACTGGAACTCGTACTCCATGGCCTCGTCAAAGGTCAGCTTCGGATGCCCCGGCGTACCGCAGTGGTAGTAAATCTCGCTGGTCTCTTCCTCCAGCATTTCCCGGAGCTTCTTCAGCTCTGCCATCTTCTTAGCCCTGATTATCTCTGGCAGCCTCTTGGTTTCAAGTCTCCAGTAGTAGTAATACCAGCCAGTTTCCTTGTCCCTTATGCGCTTGAACTCAGCCAGCCCCTGATCGTAGAGCATGTAGAGGACCTTTCTGACAGTGTTGACCCTAATGCCAGTTATTTCGGCGAGCTCTTCGTCAGTGGATTCCTTCTTCTTTTCGAGAGCCTTGATTACCTCAACGGCCTCCTCACCGCCCATGTCCATCGCAAGCTCAAGGAGCTCCTTGTTTTTTCTCCTCGCCACCATTAACGACCTCCAGAGAATATTCAACCATGCTGGATTTTAGCACATAAATACTGTCCAATAACAAACTATGTGAGCTGGGGTATATATAGGTTTTTGTCATATTTACAACGCCAGTGAACAGAAAAGAACGTTGAATGGGCTAATCGGTGAAGTACTCGTTAAGCAATTCCTTCGCGGAGGGCTTGTAGAGTTCGAGAACCTCTATGTCCTCAATAACGTTACCTTCCCTGAGTTTGAGCTTGACCTTGCCCCCGTAAACCTGAAGGTCGTCTAACATGCCGTAGATGGCATCTTCCGCCTCAAGGGGAGTTTTAAACTTCATTATATACTCCCCATCCTGAGTGATGAGCTTGACCCAGTACTCGTTCTTCCTTTTGAAGGGACGGGTAATCTTCGGCTTGAAGTTGTCGATTATGATTTCCAAGTGCTCCACCTCCAGCCCAAAGACTTTTTGGTCTCTCTAGGGCTTTTAGGTAGCGGATTTTTAAGGGTTTCCTAAGGCCCCTTAAATAACAATGATATCGACCATTATTTAAACGTTATGAGGCAATATTTTTATTGAAGTTTGAAGTTCACTAACTCGATAGGGGCTGTGTTATGTGGGCGATAGAGACCGAGGGGCTTAGAAAGAGTTATCCAAAGAAGATTCCCCTCCCCTTCAGGAAGGTAGAGTGGGTGGAGGCCGTAAAGGGTGTCAGCTTCAAAGTCAAGAAGGGGGAGCTCTTCGGACTCCTCGGACCCAACGGTGCGGGGAAAACCACCACGATAAAGATGCTGACGACCCTTCTGGAGCCCAGCGGGGGGACTGCAAGGGTTTTGGGGCTGGACATAAGGAGAGACGCCAGGGAAATCAGGAGGAGGATAAACCTCGTGGCCGAGGGCGAGAGAACCCTCTACTGGCGCCTGTCCGCCTATGAGAACCTCAAGTACTTCGCCAGAATATATTACGTCCCCAAAAGTGAGGAAAAGGAAAGAATAGAAAGCCTCCTTAAGCTTGTAGGCCTCTGGGAGAGGCGGAACGACCTGGTGATGAACTTTTCCCGCGGCATGAAACAGCGCTTGGCCATAGCCAAGGCGCTCATAAACGACCCCGAGGTTCTCTTTCTGGACGAGCCAACTCTCGGCCTCGACGTGCAGAGTGCGATATTCGTGAGGGAGTTCGTGAAGAGGCTCGTGAAGGAGGAAGGCAAGACTGTTCTTCTAACGACCCACTACATGGCCGAGGCGGAGGAGCTGTGCGACAGGATAGCGATCATCGACCACGGGAGGATAATAGCCATGGACACTCCTGGGGGCCTGAAGAGGCTCGTTAAGGACGAAGAGACCGTCGAGATCAGGGTAAGGGAGCTAAACCCCAAAAGTCTCAAGGAGAGCCCCTTCAGTATGGCGGTGGTTGAGGAGGACGCCTCGGCCGGAACAGTAAGGCTCAGGGCCCAGGTTGACGAGGAAGACCTGCCCCGGCTCGTGGAATGGCTCGTAAAACGGGGCGCCAAGGTGCTTTCGGTCGAGAGAATGGAGCCAACCCTTGAGGACGTCTTCATAAAGCTCACCGGAAGGGGGCTGAGGGATTGATACTGGCCGTTGTAGAGAAGGAGTTCCGGATGTTCTTCCGCTACCCTCTTAGGGTCATAAGCTCGATCCTCGTGGGGATAGTCTTCCTCCTCCAGTTCGTTTACTTCGGGCAGGCCGTTCTCGGAGGCAGATACTCGGCCCTGCTTGAGGCCTCCACGGGAATGGGAGACTATCCCACCTACGCCCTCATAGGCTATGTCCTCTGGTGGGTCTCCGTCTCGCCAATGGAGGCTTACGTCTGGGGCGTCAGGAGGGAGCTCCAGAGGGGGACATTTGAAACCAACGTCCTGTCTCCGGCGAGGCTTATCAGCCTGCTCTTCGGGCTCTCGCTGAGCTGGCTCCTCATGGATTCCATCCTCATGGCGATAGTCTTTGTCATGGGGGTAATAATCTTCAAAATCCCCATAACCGCGGTCATCGTCCTGAAGTCCCTGCCGGCTATAGCGGCCTCACTCCTGGCGTTTTTGGGCTTCGGCTTTGTATTTGCCGGCTTAGTTATGCTCCTGAAGAACATCGGGCCCTTCGCCCAGATATTCGAGTTCGCAATGCTGTTCCTGTCAGGCGTCTTCTTCCCCCTCACTGTAATGCCAGCGCCTATTCAGGCCCTCTCCAACCTGTTCCCGCTGACCCATTCGGCACAAATCGTCAGGACGCTCTTTGCAGGCGAGGGGTACCCCGCAGTCTCAGGTTCCGTGGCGTGGCTGATGCTCCTGATACCCGCCTACTGGGCCATTGGCTACCTGCTCTTCCGGTGGGCGGAGAGAACGACGAGGGTGATCGGGTATGGTGGCTACTGAGCTCAGGGCCCTCTGGGGGGTGGCCGTTAAAAGCTGGCGCATCTTCCTGAGCTACAAGCTCTGGTTCGTCAGCGATATAGCCCTCGGCTTCTTCTTCGTTGGACAGGCCCTCCTCATAGGGATAGGCCTCACAGGGGAGAGAAACTCGGAGGCCCTCCGCGAGCTGACCGGCTACTCGGACTACGTAACATTCGCCGTCCTCGGCTTCATGGTTCTGGGGTTCGGGCTGACGTTTCTCAGCGGTTTCGTCTGGAGTGTCGTCGATGAACTCTACGCCGGAACCCTTGAGTACTCCTTCGCCGCCCCGATGAGGAGAATAACCTTCTTCCTCGGCAACGTCCTCACGAGACTGCTCCTTTCATTCGCGTACATGTCGCTCTACGTCCCCCTGTTCGTACTCCTGTTCGGGCTGAACTTCGACATCGTGGCGTTCTCCAGAGCTATTCCGGTGCTCCTGATAGGGACCATCGGAATGGTGGGAATGGGAATGGCCACAGCCGGGATAGTGCTCTATCTGAGGGATCCAGGGCCGTTCATAAGCATACTGGAGATGCTGGTGTTCGCGCTGAGCGGTGCGATGTACCCCATCTCGATACTCCCCGGCGGACTGCAGTTCCTGGCCAGAATACTGCCATATGCACCCACAACTGAGGCCGTGAGAAGCGTCGTTGCCCACGGTTATGGGGCAGCTGCTATGGAGATAGCGTATCTTTCGGTTCTCTCGGCAGCATACGGCCTTCTCGGCTACTTGGCATATAAATGGAGTGAAAAACAGGCAAAAATCGTCGGCCTTAAGGCCTATTGAAGGGCAGCTCGATGCCCGTCTCTTCCGCGACTTCTATGACTCTCTCCAGCGGAACTATTGCACTTCTCGCACCGACCTTCTGAACGGTGAGATAAGCGAGCACCATGCCAAGTCTCGCTGCCTCTTCCAGCGACCAGCCTTTGAGGACTCCATATATAACCCCCGCGTCGAAAGCGTCTCCAGCTCCGGTCGAATCGATGACTTCCGCGCTGAGCCCGCGAACCTCGCGGACACTTCCGTTCTCATCCCTCACAAGGGCACCGCCGCCGTTGAGGGTGACCACGAGGTTCTTAGCCGAGCAGAGCGATAAATCGAGGGAACCGAACTTTCTCCTATACTCGTCCTCGTTCATCATGAGGTAATCAACTTTTTCCTCTATTTCCCTGGGTAACCGGGCCTCACCTATGTCAAGGGAGACCGTTACGTCTCTGGCACTTGCGAAGTTCACGACCTCAACTATGGTCTCCGGAGGGTTCGAAGAGAGGTGGACGTGCCTCGCCCCCGAGAGGTAATCGAAGTCTATCTCCTTCATGAGGTTGGCACCGGGATACTTCACTATCCTCTTGTCCTCTCCATGTATTATGGCAACGGCAACCCCCGAGGGCGCGTCCACTGTCCTGATGCCTCCAGTATCAACGCCCAGTCTTCTAAAGTACGAGATGTGAGCCTCTCCAATCTCGTCCCTTCCAACGGCCCCTATATAGCCAGTTCTCAGTCCAAACGTGGCCAGCCAGCTTATAGTGTTTGCGGCGGCACCGCCCAGACCGAAAAACGCGTTTTCGGCGTTGACCTTCTCGTGGAACTTAGGAAAGCGCTCTACGAGCAGTATGATATCGTAGTTGAGGTTGCCCACACCCACAACGTCGAACCTTGCCATGACCCTCACCTCTGAATAGAGAGATGGGCCGGGCATTGTTAATAAACTTGCGGAGGAATCCGGGGAAAGATTTAAATATCCATTCCTACCCACATATGAGTAAGAGGTGAACAAAAATGATGCTCATACTGGAGGCGTACTTCAAGAACTATCCCGCCAGGAGGAAGGTGGCGGAGTTCCTCTTTGAGAACGGCCTTAGCGTGAAGAACGGGAAAATATACCTCAGGAACGTGGAAGTTCCGATAAGCGAGCTCGCCAGGGTAATCGGAGTCAACAGAAAGATAGTCTATCACACCATAGAGTACATCGAAAAGACATACCCCCTTAAGCTTATCTTCGAGAGGCTCAACCCCCTTCCGAGCCTCATAGACGTCGCACCCCTGATGGGATGGGAGGTCCTGGAGATAGAACTGGAGAAAGAGGGCTACCTCAGGGGTTTTTCGGAGGTGCTTCGCCTGCTGTCAGAGAGCGGTGTCCCGGTTATGGAGGTATTCAGCAGGAACCTCAGGGAGGAGCCCACAAAGCTGTACATAGTCATAGACGGCACTCTGCCGGTCGAGGTCTTCATGAGGGTAAAGGAAATGGAGGGGTTCAGAAAGCTAATCCTCCATACCCCGGAGAAAGACAAGGAGAAGTTCGTCTGCAACTACTGCGAGGTCAAATACTGCCCGAAAAGGATCCTAATCGAGAGGCTAGAGGCTACCCCGTGACCCTGAACCCCTCAAGCCCCTCCGGTTCTTCCCATTTTACATCAACCCTCGTGACCCTCGCCAGGAGCGGGCCCTGGTGAGCCCAGCCGATCAGCGCCTCAACCCTCTCGGGGTCACCTTCTATGACAGCCTCGACGGTTCCGTC
Organism: Thermococcus sp. MAR1; assembly: GCF_012027305.1. Taxonomy (NCBI): domain Archaea; kingdom Methanobacteriati; phylum Methanobacteriota; class Thermococci; order Thermococcales; family Thermococcaceae; genus Thermococcus; species Thermococcus sp. MAR1. The sequence continues at coordinate 45,329 of NZ_SNUF01000003.1, read as the reverse complement.
GGGCAGATTCCTCACCCAGCCGCTAACGCCGAGCTTTCTCGCCTCCCTCTGCATGCTCCACCTGAATCCAACCCCCTGAACGCGCCCGTAGATTCTAAGGTGAGCCCTTACCCTCCTCATACACCATCCCCTCGATGGTACTCCCACAACCGATTTAAGCTTATCCGTCGAGCTTAATCCGGTGGGGAAGATGGAGATGGTAATGGTTTACACAACCTTCCCCGACTGGGAGAGCGCCAAGAAGGTGGTTAAGGCACTCCTTGAGAAGAAGCTCATCGCCTGCGCAAACCTCAGGGAGCACAGGGCGTTCTACTGGTGGAACGGACAGGTGGAGGAGGACACAGAGGTGGGAGCACTTCTCAAGACGACCGTGGAAAAGTGGAAAGAGCTGAGGGAGGCCATAAGGGAGATGCACCCTTACGAGGTTCCCTTGATAGCCAGGATAGAGGTAGACAAGGTGAACAGTGAATACGCGGAGTGGCTCGAGAAGGTGCTGTCATGATAAGGAAAGTCAAGCCCCAGATACGCGTCGTTGGGTTTGACGATGGGACGTTCTCTTTCTCCTCCAAACTCGAACGGGAGAAGACGATTCTGATAGGCGTCGTTATGAAGGGCTCCCAGGAGGTTGTTGGCGTTCTCTCGCGCTGGATAACCGTCGACGGAAACGACGCCACCGAGGCAATGATAGACGCCGTCAACTCCTCCAGATTCAAAGACTTGCGCGTGATAATGCTGAAGGGAATAACCTACGCTGGCTTCAACATCGTTGACCTTGAAAGGCTCCACTCCGAGACGGGCCTGCCTGTCGTTGTCGTGGTGAGGAAGAGGCCAGACCTGGCGGCCATGGAAGGGGCGCTGAGAAAGCACTTCAGCGATGCCGAGGAGAGGATAAGCCTTCTGAGGAAAGCCCCATCCATAGTGGAGCTCGTCCCGGAGAGGCTCTACATTCAAGCCCTGGGCCTCGAAGCCGATAGAGCCGCCGAGATAGTCCAGGTGACCACCAAAACGGGCCTGATTCCGGAGCCCCTAAGGCTGGCACACATGATAGCCAGCGCCGTCATGAGGGGAGAAAGCACGAGGGAGTAGGTTTATAAGATGCCCCTGGAAAGAAAGAAACGGCCGATGATGGCAACAGGGTAGCTACCGAATCTTGATGTGGAAGCCGTTCCAGTCTGAGGTCAATCACACGGTACCAGCAGCACCGGGACTTTTGAGTCCCTCATAACCCTCTCAGCGGTGCTCCCTAGGAGCAGGTCCTTCAGGAAGTTTCTACCCTTCTTACCGATGACTATGAGCGTAACGTTCTTTGCCAGTGCGGTTCCTATTATCGCCTGACTTGCGCTACCCACGAGAACCTCAACATCAAACTGTGCCTTCACGCCCTTGGCGGATTTCCTCAGGTTGAGCTTCGCCACCTCTATGTTGCGCTCAAGCTCGTCCATCTTGCCGTAGTCCACGGAGTGAACGAGGATTCCCTTCTCTATGAGCTCCTCGAATTCCCTCACGGTCTTGATTATCTTTATCGAGCACTTCGAGAAGTCCAGCGTGACCAGAGGGCGCTTGAATATCGCCGAGCAGTCCACCGAGGGCTCGAAACCGTCATCTTTCTTCTGGTACTTCAAGAGGAGAACCGGCCGCCTGGTGGCCCTGGCGAGGTTGGAGGCGGTGCTGCCCAGGAACATGGTTCTCCAGATGTTCTCGCCGACGCTTGGGATAACGACGAGGTCTATGTTCCTCTCCTCCGCCACCTCGGCAATCTCAATTGATGGGATGCCTATCCTGACTATCGCGTTTACGGTTACACCATCGGTTTTGAGCTCCTCGGCGAGCTTCTCAAGCTTCTCCCGGTAGATATCCTCGAGCTCGAAAGCCTCGAACTCGGCAATGGTTATGTCAACGACGTGAATGAGGTGGAGTTCCCTAACCCCCATGGAGACGAGTTCGGGAATGCATGTGCGAAGGGCGTGCAGGGAAACGTCCGAAAAGTCGGTTGGATATAAAACCTTCTCAAACATCTTGGACACCCCGGTATTAATTTGGACGTTGATGCTTATTATCGTTGCCCATGCATTGGAAAGGGTTATAATGCCCACGGCCAACTCTCAACGGTGATTGCTATGGTTAAGAGGGTTCACATCTTTGACTGGCATAAGGAGCACGCCAGGAAGGTTGAAGTTTTTGCCGGCTGGGAGATGCCCATCTGGTACTCAAGCATAAAGGAGGAGCACTTGGCGGTTAGAAACGGCGTTGGAATCTTCGATGTCTCCCATATGGGCGAGTTCATCTTCCGCGGAAAGGACGCCCTTGAGTTCCTCCAGTACGTGACAACCAACGACATCTCAAAGCCCCCGGCCATAAGCGGAACCTACACCCTCGTTCTCAACGAGCGCGGAGCAGTAAAGGACGAGACCCTTGTCTTCAACATGGGAAACGACACCTACATGATGGTCTGCGACAGCGATGCCTTCGAGAAGCTCGACGCCTGGTTTAACACCATAAAGAGGGGAATCGAGAAGTTCGGCCAGCTCGACCTCGAAATCGAGAACAAGACCTACGACATGGTCATGTTCTCAATCCAGGGTCCTAAAGCTAGAGACCTCGCAAAGGACCTCTTCGGCATCGACATCAACGAGCTCTGGTGGTTCCAGGCGAAGGAGGTGGAACTCGACGGAATCAAGATGCTCCTCTCAAGGAGCGGCTACACCGGCGAGAACGGCTTTGAGGTCTACTTTGAGGACGCCAACCCGTACCACCCGGACGAGAGCAAGCGCGGAGAGCCGGAGAAAGCTTTACACGTCTGGAAGACCATCCTTGAGGCCGGAGAGAAGTACGGCATAAAGCCGGCCGGACTCGGGGCGAGGGACACCCTCAGGCTTGAGGCAGGTTACACCCTCTACGGCAACGAGACGAAAGAACTGCAACTCCTCAGCACTGACGTGGATGAGGTTACCCCCCTCCAGGCCAACCTCGACTTCGCCATCTTCTGGGACAAGGAGTTCATTGGCAAGGAAGCGCTCCTCAAGCAGAAAGAGCGCGGCCTCGGCAGGAAGATGGTGCACTTCAAGATGCTTGAAAAGGGCATCCCGAGGGAGGGCTACAAGGTTCTGGCCAACGGCGAGGTCATAGGTGAGGTAACCAGCGGAACCTCTTCACCTCTCCTCGGAATGGGCATTGGAATAGCCTTCGTCAAGGAGGATTACGCCAAGCCGGGCGTTGAGCTGGAGATAGAGATAAGGGGCAAGCCCAAGAAAGCCGTAACCGTTGCTCCGCCCTTCTACGACCCCAAGAAGTACGGGGCCTTCAGGGAGGAGTGATCCCTCCTCTTCTTTTCTCCAAAAACCTTTTAGGTAATGGGGGCGTTACCTGGTAACGGGGGCAGAACCAAATTTTGTTCGGAGAGTCAAAATCGCTGAATTTATATGTCCCGAGAATGAATTGAACCCATGTCCAAAAAACACGCCGTCGGTGCAGTTCTCCTGTGGTCAACCGTCGCAAGTGCCTTCAAGCTCTCACTCCGCTACATGAGTCCTCTCCAGCTCCTCTTCTACGCGTCCCTAACCTCGCTCGTGCTCTTTGGAGTCATCTACGCGAGGGAGTTCACCCCCAGAAAGGAAAACCTCCGCTCGGCCTACCTCGGCCTTATAAACCCCCTCCTCTACTACACCGTCCTCTTCTCGGCCTACGACAGACTGCCGGCCCAAGAAGCGCAGGCACTCAACTACACCTGGCCGCTGATCCTCGTCCTTCTCTCTATTCCCCTCCTCGGAAAGAGACCCGGGGCGGGGACAGCCTTCGGCCTGTTCCTCGGATTCCTCGGAGCTTTGGTGGTGGCCACGAAAGGAAACGTTGCCGACCTGAACTTCAGGGACCCCCTAGGAGTGGCCCTCGGCCTTGGAAGCGCGGTGGTCTGGGCAAGCTACTGGCTCCTCAACCTGCGCGATGATAGGCCACTCATCGAAAAGATGTTCTGGAACTTCCTTTTTGGATTCCTTTACATCTCCATCGTTGTGGTTGCAACCGGCAACTTCTCAGTGCCTCCCCTGGAAGGGCTCGCCGGAGCGGTCTACGTCGGTCTCTTCGAGATGGGAGTTACCTTCCTCCTCTGGTACCGGGCCGTTGAGGGGGATATGGCGTTTGCATCCAACCTGGCCTACCTGGTGCCGTTTCTCAGCCTGTTCTTCATCTCCCTCTTTGTTGGGGAGAGCATAGCCCCGGCAACGGTAGTGGGGCTGGCCATGATAGTGGGTGGCATCATCATCGGGAAGAGATAGCAAAACTTATAAACTCGGCTTGGGTAGGTTAAGCCGGATGGGGGCGTGGTGTAGCCTGGTCCATCATCGCGGGCTCCAGAGGTATGAGGACTTGCGGGTTTGCTGATTTGGGGATGAGCCTTTGGAGCTCTGACCCGGAGAAACCCGCGGACCGGGGTTCAAATCCCCGCGCCCCCACCAGTACAAACTTTTCTGGCGAAAAGTTTGATCAAAAGCTTGTGATTCTTTATTGAATGGCTGCTTTTGGAGTGGATTTTCTTCAATGGTTGTTTTTTGATATTGGGATTTGCTCCAAAGGCGCTTCTTAATGGGTTCAAGTTTTTTAGCGCTCCCTTGGAGCGCGGTTATAGTGGAACCCGCGTGAAAAAGCCTTATTCGAATGATTCCCTTTCTAAGTGGCCAAAATTGAGTTTGGAATCCAATTTAGGGAAGTCCTGCAGATGAATCACAAACTTTTGGTGAAGCTTTTTCCAAAAGCATCAGTGCCGGCGGAAGTTTTATTAACTTTGACTTACAAAAAGTTTACGAGGTGATACCATGGAGGAGCCCGTAAGGATAGGCCACGACAAGTTTTACATAGGGGAGGGGGAGACCGCCAAGAGGGAGCTTCGAGTGGTCAAGGTCAGTGACGACGTGATTCAGGTTCAGGAGGAGGTTCACGGCATCATCGCCCTAGTCGGTGCGAGCTCAAGCGTCAACATCAAGAAGGAGGAACTCAAGAACCTCATAAAGGTCGCCAAGGAAGAGTTTGGCTGGACCGACATCTGCGAATGAATCCTCTTTCCATTTCTGTGGAGAATTTGCCGCCCGCCTGGTATCATCGGCGGTGATATTAACGTTTTATAAGCATAAAAGTGCTTAAAAGCCATCGAGGTGATTGCCATGGCAGTTGGAGAGAAGATAACGATCAGCGTTATAAAGGCAGACATCGGCGGCTGGCCGGGTCATTCAAGGGTTCACCCCCAGCTCGTCGAGACTGCCGAAGAGGTTCTTGCCAAGGCCCAGGAGGAGGGTACCATAATAGACTTCTACGTTGCCACCTGCGGCGATGACCTGCAACTCATCATGACTCACAAGAAAGGTGTCGACAGCTCCGAGATACACGGCCTCGCATGGAGAACCTTTGAGGAGGCCACCAAGGTCGCCAAGGAGCTCGGCCTCTACGGGGCCGGTCAGGATCTCCTCAAAGATGCATTCAGCGGAAACGTCCGCGGAATGGGGCCAGGAGTTGCGGAAATGGAGATCACCCTGAGGAAGAGCGAGCCGATAGTCACCTTCCACATGGACAAGACCGAGCCTGGCGCTTTTAACCTGCCCATATTCAGGATGTTCGCCGACCCGTTCAACACGGCCGGCCTTGTCATTGATCCCAACATGCACATGGGCTTCCGATTCGAGGTATGGGACATAAAGGAGCACAAGCGCGTTATCCTCAACACCCCAGAGGAGCTCTACGACCTCCTCGCCCTCATCGGAGCCAAGAGCCGCTACGTCATCAAGCGAGTCTTCCCGAAGGAGGGACACAAGATACCGAAGGATGAGCCGGTCGCCGTCATAAGCACGGAAAAGCTCTACGAGGTAGCCGGCGAGTACGTCGGAAAAGACGACCCGGTAGCTATCGTCAGAGCCCAGAGCGGACTGCCTGCCCTTGGAGAAGTTCTTGAGCCCTTCGCATTCCCGCACCTCGTCAGCGGGTGGATGAGGGGTTCCCACAACGGCCCGGTCATGCCGGTCCCGATGCACCAGGCCAACCCGACGAGGTTCGACGGCCCGCCGCGCGTCGTCGCCCTCGGCTGGCAGATAAGCCCAGAAGGGAAGCTCGTCGGTCCGGTTGATCTCTTCGATGACCCGGCCTTCGACGGCGCCAGGCAGAAGGCCGTCGAGATCGCCGAGTACATGCGCAGGCACGGCCCGTTCGAGCCCCACAGGCTCCCGATGGAGGACATGGAGTACACCACCCTCCCGGGGATTCTGGAGAAGCTCAAGGACAGGTTCGAGCCCGTGGAGTGATCTCCCTCTTTATTTCCTTGCCTCCACTATTCTCCCCATAAAATCTTATAACCCGTGAGCACCATAGCCCTCAATATACATCCTCCAGCCAGGAAGGAGAGCAATGTACATCGGTGGTTGAAATGGGCGATGATAAGTTTGTTCTCTCCCTCGATGAGGGAACCACAAGCGCCAGGGCGATTGTCTTCGACAGGGAAAGCAACGTCCGGGGCATCGGGCAGTACGAGTTCCCGCAGCACTACCCCCGGCCCGGCTGGGTCGAGCACAATCCAAAAGAAATCTGGGAAGCCCAGTTCAGGGCGATAAAGACCGCACTTGAGAGGGCCAGAACGGATAGCGGCGATAGGCGTCACAAACCAGCGCGAAACCACGATAGTCTGGGACAGAAACGGAAGACCGCTCTACAACGCGATAGTCTGGCAGTGCAGAAGAACCGCGGAGATGGTAGAGGAAATAAAGAGGGAATACGGGGAGGTTATCAAAGAGAAGACCGGCCTGGTTCCGGATGCTTACTTCTCGGCGTCAAAGATTAAGTGGCTCCTCGACAACGTTCCAGGCTTAAGGGAGAAGGCTGAGAGGGGAGAGGTTCTCTTTGGGACGGTCGATACGTTCCTAATATACCGCCTGACAGGGGAGCACGTGACCGACTACTCGAACGCCTCAAGAACGATGCTGTTCAACATAAAGAAACTCGACTGGGACGACGAACTCCTAGAAATCTTCGAGATTCCAGAAGGGATTCTTCCCGAGGTCAGGGAGTCGAGCGAAATTTATGGCTACACAAAGAAGGAGCTTCTCGGCGCGGAAATCCCGGTGAGTGGAGATGCCGGCGACCAGCAGGCGGCTTTATTCGGCCAGGCGGGTTTTGATGCTGGAATGGTGAAGGCAACCTACGGAACCGGGAACTTCATCCTGGCAAACACCGGTAAAACCGTCCGCTATTCCGATAACCTCCTCACAACGATAGCATGGGGCCTCAACGGAAAGGTCATCTACGCCCTTGAGGGAAGCATATTCGTAACTGGGGCGGCCGTCCAGTGGCTCCGCGATGGAATAAAGATTATCAATCACGCCTCCGAAACAGAGAAACTCGCAAGGAAGATTGAGAGCAACGAGGGCCTTTACTTTGTCCCGGCCTTCGTTGGATTGGGAGCGCCTTACTGGGACCAATTTGCAAGGGGTCTAATAATCGGCATAACGCGCGGAACCGGCAGAGAGCACCTCGCGAGGGCGACGCTGGAGGCGATAGCCTACCTCACCAGGGATGTGATCGAGGAGATGGAGAGGCTCGTCGGAATTAAAGAGCTGAGGGTTGACGGTGGGGCAACCAAAAACGACTTCCTGATGCAGTTCCAGGCGGACATACTAAACAGGCGCGTTGTGAGACCCGTCGTGAAGGAAACAACAGCTTTGGGGGCGGCCTATTTAGCGGGCCTCGCCGTTGACTACTGGGAGAGCCTTGAGGAGATACAGAGGTTGTGGAAGTCAGAGAAGGTGTTCGAGCCAACTATGGGCGAAGAAACGAGGGAAAAACTCTACCGCGGATGGAAAGAGGCAGTGAAGAGGGCCATGGGCTGGGCAAAGATCATCGGAAGTTAAGCACCACCCGCTGCACTAATTTATCCATTATATCAATGTTCCCCCCTGTCCTTTCTTTTAATGTCCCAAACGGTTCTTTCCAGCCTCATTTAGAAAACCTAAGGTTTAGGAAAGCTTTAAAATGTTAAAACCATTCTCAAATCAGCTGGAGGGAGGACTATGAAAACCAAAGTTGCCATAATTGGAGCGGGCATAAGCGGGGCCAGCATAGCACGCGTCCTGAGCAGGTACGAGAACCTCGAGGTTCATCTAATAGAGAAGGCCCCTGACGTTGGCTGGGGCGTCAGCAAGGCCAACACGGCTTTGATCCACGGCGGTTACGACGACGATCCTGACAGGTACCCGACGAGGGCCAGGCTGTGCATAAGGGGAAACAGACTCTGGCACCGGTGGGTGAAAGAGCTTGAGATTCCCCACGTCTGGAATGGTGCTCTGATAGTTGCAACCAAGGAGGAGGACTTCGACGAGCTTGAAAAACTTTTGGAGCGCGGAAGAAAGAACGGCGTCCCCGAGATGAGGATTGTCGATAGAGAGGAGCTTTTCCACCTCGAGCCGGGCCTGACGCGAGAGGCTATTGGAGCGCTGTGGGTTCCCATAGTCGGGCAGATTGGGCCGATTCCGGCGGTTATAGCGATAACCGAGAACGCGGTAGCGAACGGCGTCAAAACCCACCTCGAGACCGAGGTTAGAGGTATAAAGGTTGAGAACGGAGAGGTAAAAGGAGTTGAGACAAACAACGGCTTCATCGAAGCTGACATAGTAATCAACGCCGCCGGTCTCTATGCTGACAAAATAGCGAGAATGGCCGGGATAGACTACTTCGAGATACACCCGAGGAAAGGCGAGTACTGGATTTTTGACGACGACGTTCTGGGTCCGAGGAGGGTCCTCTTCCCGACTCCAACTCCAATAAGCAAGGGGATAGTGGTCACCACGGAGATTTCTGGACACTTGATGATAGGACCGAACGCCCAGGATCTGCCACCTGAGGAGAAGGAAAACCTCGCCACCACCAGGGAGGGGCTTGAGCAGGTCTGGGAAGGGGCCAAGAAGCTCTGGCCGCAGCTACCGCCGAGGAGCAAAGTCATCAGAACCTTCGCCGGCTTAAGGCCTGAACCAACGGGAGGGGACTTCATAATTAAGGCTGAAGAAGAAGTCTGGGGCTTCATCAACGTAGCGGGCATTCGCTCGCCCGGGCTGACGAGCGCCCCTGCAATAGCTTACGAAGTGGCGGGGATAATTCAGAGAGACCTCGGGATAGAACTCAAGGAGAAGTCCAAGTGGAACCCCTACAGGAAGGAGATAAGCCACTTCTTCATGATGAGTCCCGAGGAGATTAACGAAGCGGTCAAGAAGAACCCCTCCTATGGAAAGATAATCTGCAGGTGTAACAACGTGAGCGAGGGAGACATCTTAGAGGCCATCGAGAGAATGAAGTTCATAGGCGTCAAAACGCCGAGCGTTGACTCCGTCAAATTCAGGACGAAGGCCACAACAGGCACATGCCAGGGAAGCTTCTGCAGGCCGAAGATAGTCCAGCTTTTGGCGAGGGAGTACGGCGTTGAGCCATGGAAGGTCACGCTGAAGGGTGAGGGAAGCGAGATTGGAATAGGCGACGTTAAGGTTCTCCTCAGGGGGGATGCCTGATGTTCCCAAGGATTCCGATGCTGAACTACGACGTCGTCGTCATCGGGGGTGGGCCGGCTGGAATGGCGGCAGCGATAAGGGCGAAGGAGCTTGGATTGAGGGTTTTGCTCCTCGACGAGAACGACTACCTCGGCGGAATCCTCCCGCAGTGCATTCACCCGGGCTTCGGGCTTCACTACTTCAAGGAAGAGCTGACCGGCCCGGAGTTCGCGTCGAGGCTCGCGAAGAGGCTGGTGGAGCTCGGGGTGGAGTACAGAACGGCCGCGAGGGTTTTGGAGATTAAAAACTACTCCGACTTAGAGAAGGTCGTAATCTTCACATCCCCGAGCGGTGCCTACGGGGTCTGGACTAAAGCTATTATCTACGCCGCCGGCGCTCGCGAGAGGCACGCCTTCGAGGTAGGTATAGTGGGCGACAGGGTTGCGGGAATCTACACCGCCGGAGAGGCCCAAACGCTGATGGACATCTACGGGGTTCTGCCTGGGAAGGAAGTCGTCATCGTCGGTTCAGGGGATGTCGGCCTGATAATGGCTCGCAGGTTTGCCCTTGAGGGGGCCAAGGTCAAGGCCGTAATCGAGCTGATGCCCTATCCGGGTGGTTTGGCAAGGAACGTCATGATTCTGAGGGACTTTGATATTCCTCTCTACCTGAGCCACAAGGTGGTGGAAGTTCGTGGTAAAGGAAGGGTCGAGAGGGTGAAAGTAGTTAAGGTTGACGAGAACCTCAGGGAAATCCCTGGGAGCGAGTCCTGGATAAGCTGTGACACGTTGATTATCTCCGCCGGGCTCGTGCCTGCCGTAAAGAAGCTAAAGGCAATAGGCGTTGAGATTGATCCCGCAACAGGTGGGCCAGTTGTCAACGACAGACTCGAGACGAGCGTTCCGGGGATTTTCGTTGCCGGAAACTCGCTCCTCATCAACGACCTCGTTGACTACGTTGCCGAGCAGGGTGAGTTAGCGGCAGAAGGAGCCAAGGAGTTCATCGAGAAGGGCGGAATAGAGAGCAGGAAATGGATTAAGGTTGAGAAGGACCAAAACGTCCGCCTTCTCGCCCCACACCACCTCAGCGGTGAGAGGGACGTTTACCTCTACCTCAGGGTTACGAAGCCGATGGAAGAAGTGGAGCTTAGAATCCCCGAAATCAGCAGGAAGATAAAGCTCCCGGTGGTCAAGCCAGCGGAGATGCTCAGGGTAAAGCTGAAGGCCGAGGAAATCAGGGAGGTAGAGAAGCTCACCGTGGAGGTGGTTAAGGGATGATTTACCGCTTCACCTGTATAGTGTGCCCGCTTGGCTGTTCGATTGAGGTGGAAGTGGAGAACGGAAAGGTCAAAGAGGTCAGAGGGTGCACATGCCCGCGCGGTGAGGAGTGGGCAATTGGGGAAGTTACGAACCCCAAGAGGGTCGTCATGAGCGTCGTGCCGGTTGAAGGCGGAGCGTTGCCGACGGTGAGCGTTAAAACCGTGGAGCCGGTGCCGAAGGAGCTGATTCCGGAGCTGATGGAATTCCTGGCGGAGTTGAAGCTCAAAGCCCCGGTTGAGGTTGGGGAAACAGTTGCCGAGTGGAACGGAATAAAAATAGTGGCCACGAGGGGGGCTTAGCCTCTCGTTTTTCAATCCTCAAAACTCTTAAATACATTGATTGTAAATAACACTGGGAGTGATACGGGGTGAGGGATATGAGGTTCACGGTTCTCAGGATCAACCTGAACGAAGGAAAGGTCGAAAGCGAGGAGCTGGAGAGGGATGGAATATACGGGGTTATAGACTACGGAATAGAAGTTCACGAGAGCCTGGAAACCCACAGCCTTGAACCATACGACCCCCAGAACATCATGGTAATGGGAATGGGGCCCTTCTCAGGCTCGACCCTGCCCGGGGCGCACAGGCTCATGTTCTTCTTCCGCTCACCGCTATACGGAACGCTCTTTCCATCGGCAATGGGCGGAGCCGCCTACGCCTTCAAGAACGTTGGCGTGGATTTCGTTACCTTTGAGGGTAAGGCCGAGAAACCCGTCGTTGTTCTGCTCTACAACGATGGAGAGAGCGTGAGGGTTGAACTCCACGAGATCGAGCTTGAGAAGGTCGTTGAAATCTGGAGGGGCTACAAGGATGAGGAAGGAGTCTATGCCCTCACTCAGTACCTCATCGATACCTTTGGAGATAAGTTCGACTTCGAATACCGCATAGCCGTTGTAGGGCCCGCCGCTCTAAACACCAACTACGGGGCGATATTCTCCCAGGCTCTGCGGAAGGGGGAACGGCTTGTAGGCAGCGAGGACTGGGCCGCGAGGGGTGGTTCGGGAAGCGTTTTGCTTAGAGCCCACAACGTCGTCGGAATAATCTTCGGCGGGAAGCCGAGGAAGAGAGCCTTCCCGGGAGAGGACATCGGCAACTTCAGAACTTCCAAGGGCATCGTCGAGGGCGTGCACAAGAAGCCCTACAACGAGATTATAAGCGAGAAGACCACCAAGTACCGCTTCAACCCCAAGCTCAACACTGGCGGAACCTTCGGCGGTAACTACCCTGCCGAGGGCGACTTCGTTCCGATACTGAACTGGCAGATGCCGTACATCAAAAAGGAAGAGCGCATAAAAATCCACGAGAACATAATGAAGCACTACTGGGAGCCCTTCAACGAAGAAGCCATAAAGCCCAAGAACTGGACGACGTGTGGCGAGCCCTGTCCGGTCGTGTGTAAGAAGCACCGCAGGGGGCACCACGTCGAGTACGAGCCCTACGAGGCCAACGGGCCGCTGAGCGGAAGCATCTCTCTAAGGGCAAGCGACATAAGCGTCCACGCGGCAGATGCCATGGGATTTGACGCGATAGAGTTCGGCGGAACGGCCGCCTGGGTGTTGGAATTAATCCACCGCGGTCTGCTCAAGCCGGAGGAAGTGGGCATAAGCGGAAAGCCGGAGTTCACCAAAGAGGCCCTTCTTGAGAGGCCGGTCGAGGCGAGTGAAATCAACGCCAAGCTCGTCGCCGAGCTGGCCCACCGCGTTGCCTTCGCCGAGAACGAGATAGCGAGGATAATCGGCCTCGGAAAGAGGAAGGCGAGCGTCATCTTCGACGAGCGCTTCAAGGACAGGCTCAGCTATGGAGAGAGCTTCAAAGACTACGGCGTCTTCGTTCCGCTCGGCGAGAACGGAGAGATGACGCCGACGATGTACTGGGCGATAGGCAACTACATACCACTCCCGATTCAGGGAAGGTACTGGACCTTCTACCAGTTCGGCGTCTTTCTTGAGCCGGAGGAGCTGGCGAGCAAGATAATCGCGAGCGCCCTCTGGGAGTTCTGGTACGACAACGTCGGCTGGTGCAGATTTCATAGAGGCTGGATGAAGCCCGTCCTTAAGGCCCTCTTCATGGACGCCTACGGCGAGAACGTTGACATGGAGGAGCACGCCAGGAAGCAGATTAAGAGGCTGATAGAGTACGCCAGAAAGGCCGGCTACACCCCAGTCTTCTGGGACAGCATGCGCGTCATAGACCTCGTCTCAGCAGGAAGCGAGGAGTTCGGAAACGAGCGCTGGGCCGAAAAGTTCAGGCTCGACAAAGTAGGCACGGCAAAGGAATACCTTGAGAGGGTTCTGGAGGCTTACAGCGAGATTCTTGGGGTGGAGTGGAGGTTTTGAAGTTTTTATATAAAATCCAGGAAATTAACGGTGATTATTCTAAAAATATTCTTAAATAACCGGTCTAAGTCGAAAATTTTTATAAAATCCGCACCTAATAAAAATCTTCGACCATAATTTTTAAATAGGTTAAGAGTAATATTGTTGGGGGGTGACTAGATGAGATTTACTGTGAAGAAGTTAACACTTCCTCATTCCGGTAGGATATATCTATGTGGAGTTGGAGCATGCCCATATTTTGAATTTAACCAAGGACAAATAATACTATACGACGACCTTGGGAAAGTGAAGATAGAGTCCACTAAAGACGGAATTAAGATAACTATTCCAAAAGAATATATAGAAGAGCTTCTCAAGAATGCTATACACCAGCAGTAATGGGGAACAAAAATGCCCAGAATTCTTAGTAGGGATGAACTAATACGATCACAAAAAGTTCATAATTTTTTCATTTTCTCATTTAAACATGCCCAAGTGATTTTATTGACACTTTTAATCATGACCTTAGTTTTAATGTTCTATGGGCACTATATTAATAATGAGTTATATGCTACGCAATTACCTCTTGCAACGTTCACTGGATTCATCGCAAGTTATGGAGCTGGGTATTTTCTAGCCACGGTAGTATCTTATATTGAAATCGAAGAGAGATACGAAGGATATCCCTATATCGCAGAAAACATTAAGCTTAATCTCAAGCTACTGGGAATTAAGAAAGAGACAGGGACTGATAACACCACCGAAACCAGATACACATATGGACTCAAAATTGAAGAGATACGAGAGGGGCAAATTATACGAGATGATTTGAAGGACTTTTTTGATGTATATCATTTTGACGTTCTTTATGGAAAGTGCGATAAAACTAACTTCGAAAGTGTATCAGTTTCTATTGGGAATAAAGTTTTTACACTAATAGACAAGAATGGCATTGATAACGACAGATGCAAATTCATATCAATCTCACCTAAGTGGATTAGGCTAGATATAGAAATAAAAATGGACAATGACGAAGAAATGCTCCAAAATATTAAGATTGGCAGGGATATAACTACAAAAGTTATAAGAAAGTCTAAGGAAGGTTACATCCTATACATCGAAAACGGAAAACTACCGACATTTAAGTTTGGATATTTAATAGTAGTCCCAACAGAAAAGATAACATTTTCAATAGATTTCTCTGAGCTTACAGAAGAACATAATCTATGGCCAAGAGGGGCAATATATAAGCAGGATAGAGGATGGGTAAAAATCCGGAGTAGTCATAGAAGTCCTCTTAAGTACAAGTATAGACTTAAAGACGATGGAAAGAGACTTGAGATACAAATAAAAAGAAACCCTAGATTGTTTGTTGGAGAACAATTAGAACTTGAGATTCAATTATCACCAAAGGAAGACTAACGATAGCCGTATAATTCTAACAAGCTCTGTAATGTCTCATACAAAGGCATCTAAGGACCCTGAAGTTTCACAGGTGATAACTATGCAAAGTATTGTAATAGGCTCCGGAATCGGCGGCCTTCTGACGGCCTCGTTCCTGGCCAAAAACGGCTACCAAGTTACCGTCCTTGAAAAAGCCCCCTACACTGGCGGTCGCTTCACCAACCTTGACTACAAAGGCTTCGGCCTCTCTACTGGAGCGTTCCACATGCTTCCCCACGGTGAGGACGGACCTCTGGCTCACCTCCTTAAGCTCCTCAACGCAAACGTTCAAATCGTCAATTCAAATCCAAAGGGCATGATTTTCTACAACGGGAGAACCTTCCACTATCGCGATGGCTGGAAGTACCTGAGCTTTACCGAGAAGGCAAGGGCTACAAAGCTCCTGCTCGACATCAAGAGGAACAAACTGCCGAAGGGAGAAGAGGCCGAGACGAGCGGGAGAGAATGGATAAGGGAAAGGATAGGCGACAACGAGTTCGTTGACCTCTTCATCAAGAGCTTCCTCGGCTGGGCCGACAGCGTCCTAGAAGTTCCTGCTGGTGAGCTGGCGAGGGAGATAAAGGCTGCCCTGAGGTGGGGCGGGCCCGGACTGGTCAAGGGCGGGTGTAGGGCGATAACCGGGGAGCTGGCAAGGATAACTGAATCCAAAGGCGGAAAAATCCTCACTAGGAAAAGGGCCGTCGAAGTTGACCCCGAGGCGAAGAGGGTCATCACGGCAGACGGTGAGGAGTTCGCCTACGATGTTCTCATCTCCAACATCGGAATAAAAGAAACCGTTGAGCTTATCGGAAGGGAGAACTTCGAGAAAAATTACCTCAAGCGCGTTGATTCCCTCAAGCCGAGCGAGGGGATAAAGTACAACGTGGCACTGAAGGGTGGGCCAAGGATAGGGAACACCGTCGTCTTCACCCTCGACACCGAGAGGATAAATGGTTACAACGAGCCTTCAAGCCTTTCTCCCGAGCTGGCCAAGGAAGGTTATACCCTGGTAATGCTCCACCACGCTTTGCAGGGCAGGAACGTCAAGGCAGAACAGAGAAAGGGCATCGAAGACATCTACAGAATCTTCCCGAACCTCGATAGCGAGGGAGAACTCCTGCTGGTACAGACCTACCTCGATGGGAATCCCGTTAACAGGGTCGCCAGCGGCCAGACCGTTGAGGACTTCCCAGTGGAGGACGTTTACATCGTAGGCGATGCATACAAGCCGCCGGGGGGAATCGAGGTTGAGGGCATAGCCCTGGGGGTCATGAAAACCCTTGAGAGGCTCGGCCTCGGTAACTTTTCAGAGTGGTACCTCTGAAGTTCCACCCCATACCGAAACTCTTTTTTATCATAAGTTCGTACCATGGAACGTGGTGAGAGATGAGGAGGGCGGCCGCTGTTACAGTCGTTATACTCCTTCTGACGGCTCTTCCCACGATGCATGCGGACAGGAGTGACCCCTTCAAGCTCCTCGGCCTTGAGTACTACCGTGACTGGGGCTCCGTTGGGGAGATTTCGAACCTCACGATGCACGGTCTCATAGAGTTCGCCAGGAACAACGTGAGCGACGAGTCTCAGTACCGGGACGTGATGAGACTCATAGCGGCCCTACAGGCCTACGAAAGCACGAGGATAGCGCTCATCGATGCAGGAAGGTTTTACATAGCCGGCAGTCGTGTGGAAAGCCCCTTCTACAGTCCTTACAGGGGCTTCGACGTCAGATGGACTCCGATGACTGCCAAAACAGCTGACGGGCTTTTAAGGGCTGCGTTCATGGTATACACCTGCGGCGTCCATAGGCCCTTCAACCCAGTAGCGGGTCTCGACCATTATCCTGCGCAGTTTCTCAGCAGGGCATTCGACAGGGGTACCTATCTATTCAACGGCACGTACGTCCCGTACAGGTGCACCTGGGAGATAAGCAAAAAATCCGGAACCGTTCCATCGGGGGTGGTTCTCTACAACCAGACTTTGGGATGGGTGAGTGTTAATGGAAGCGAGGATTACAGCGTCTCGATAACCTACCGCTGTGGCCTCGGCCAGTGGCAGAACGGGGCGTGGATGACTGGAGAGGACATCAAGAACTACATTGCGTTCCTCTACACCTGGGCCTACGAAGACTTCCAGGGCGACCCCTACTACGAACCGAAGCTGGAACTCGCGGAGAACCTGTCAAACATCGTGGGATTTTCCTTCAATGGGAACTCGTACACGGTCTATCTGAGGGCAAGGGAGCCACTGGTGGACGATCTCCTAGCCAGTAAATACCTGTTCTACCCGCAGCTCCCATGGGAGCTCTACTGGGCCATGGGTGAGCTGGTGGCGAATGAGGAACGCTATGGGATATACGGCACCAACTACGTTTTCATCCCTGAGGAGCTCTCAAGCTGGGGCTATCCAGAGGACGATTATCCGGTAGACCTCTTCGACAACAAGTCTCTGGAGGACCTCGATAGAGTCATCGTTAAGCTGATGACAGGAAAAGGGCCGGATATCCCCGGGATAGACTGGGGAAAGGCCTTCGTCAGGCTCATCCTCGACAGAACCTTCCACAGCATCTACGGCCACTTCCTCATCGGGAACGGTCCCTACGTCTTCGTCGAGGCGGCGCCGGAGAAGATCTCCTACAGGATGGAGCGCTTCAAGGGATGGCGGGACGTTGTTGGAGAGATCCTGCCCACGGAGGGGAGCGCCAAGACGATATACTGCGTGGGAACATCTTACGCGGACAGACTCATAGAGAAAGTTGCCGCCGGTGAATACGACGTCTTCTTGAAGGGTTACTCGACCGATTACTACCAGAAACTGCAGGAGTACGCCAAGGAGGGAAAGATCAAACTCTACCGTGCCTCCGATGGTGTGTACGGTGCAGTTTTGAATCCCTACGGGGAGAACGGTCTTCCAGTGATAACGGACGAGTATGGAAAGCCCCACTTCAACCCGTTCGCCATCAGGGAGGTGAGGCTCGCCCTCAACTACCTCATCAACAGGAGCGAGCTCGCTTCGGGGATTCCCGGGGCACTTCCGGCATTCGACAGGCTTGGCCCGTTTCATCCGGGGGAAGGCATCGTGGAGAACCTCTACGGGGCCTTCAACCTAACTCAGGGAGGGAACTCCGACTACGGCATGGCCCTTTTTGAGGAGGGAATGGAGAAGGCGAAACTCATGCTCAACGGCACGAACCACACCCTTGAGAGAATCAACGGAACCTGGTACTTCGACGGAAGGAAGGTCGAGATAATCCTCGCTGTGGAGGAAAGGAATCCCCGCTACCGGGAGCCCCACACTCTAGAGGTTGGGAACTATCTCAGGAGGGTCCTCCAGAGGCTGGGCTTTGAGGTTCGTCTGGAGTACTGGGACGTTTACCACATGTACGGATGGATATCAAAGGACGAAGGTGCCTGGCACGTCTACGTCATGCGCTCCTGGCCACCGTCTTCACACTGGACGGCGAGGCCTCAATTCGTTCCGTGGGGTTTCATTGACGTGCCCTCGGAGGTGACCGTGGGGGAGCTGCTCCGCCACCTCTCGGAGGAATGAGGGCCCGTTAGCTTTACCTTTGCCAACTTATCTTCCCTCCTCCCGAACCTTTTTCCAGTGAACAGGGCTGGCTCCTAACGAACGTTTTTATCCTCCCCCGCGTATCTATACACCCCGGAGGTGATGCTCATGAAGAGGGTTGTTATAGCCTTGGGCGGTAACGCTATTCTCCAGCGAGGCCAGAGGGGAACCTACGAGGAGCAGATGGCCAACGTCATGAAGACGGCCAAGCAGATAGTGGATATAATACTTGACGGTGACTACGAGGTTGTAATCACCCACGGTAACGGTCCCCAGGTCGGTGCTTTACTCCTCCACATGGACGCCGGTCAGGCTACTCACGGCATTCCTGCCCAGCCGATGGATGTGGCTGGAGCAATGACCCAGGGCCAGATAGGGTACATGATACAGCAGGCGATAAGGAACGAGCTGAAGAGGCGGGGGGTAGACAAGCCCGTGGCGACGATAGTAACCCAGACCATCGTTGACAAGGACGATCCAGCATTCCAGCACCCGAGCAAGCCGGTTGGGCCCTTCTACGACGAGGAGACGGCCAAAAAGCTCGCGAAGGAAAAGGGCTGGGTCGTCATAGAGGACTCCGGCAGGGGCTGGAGAAGAGTAGTGCCGAGCCCCGATCCAAAGGGCCACGTTGAGGCTCCGGTGATAGTTGACCTGGTGGAGAAGGGCTTCATCGTTATAGCCAGCGGGGGCGGTGGGGTTCCCGTCATCGAGGAGGACGGCCAGCTCAAGGGCGTCGAGGCGGTTATAGACAAGGACTTGGCAGGAGAAAGACTGGCGGAAGAGGTAAACGCTGATATCTTCATGATTCTGACCGATGTGAATGGTGCCGCTATAAACTTCGGCAAACCCAACGAGAAGTGGCTCGAGAGGGTCACCGTCGAGGAGCTGAAGAAGTACTATGAGGAAGGGCACTTCAAAAAGGGGAGCATGGGGCCGAAGGTTCTAGCTGCCATGCGCTTCGTCGAGTGGGGCGGGGAAAGGGCGGTTATAGCCCACCTCGAGAAGGCCGTCGAGGCCCTTGAGGGAAAGACCGGAACCCAGGTCATAAAGGGCTGAACCAAAGCCTATAAATATCTCCCCTTCCTTCTTTATTCGGTGATAACATGAGCGAGGCCGCCACCGGATTCTTCGGTTCGCTGCTGTGGTGGTTGTTCTTCATGTACATCTTGCTGTGGCCTCAGATGCAGTACAGGAGCCTGCAACTGGCTAGAGCCAAGCTCCTCAAAAGACTCTCGGAAAAGCGAAAATCAACGGTAATAACAATGATTCACAGGCAAGAAAGCATAGGACTCTTCGGAATACCCTTCTACAAGTTCATAAGCGTCGAGGACAGTGAGGAAGTCCTGAGAGCCATCCGTTCCGCCCCTAAGGATAAGCCGATTGATTTGATAATCCACACGCCTGGGGGGCTTGTTTTAGCGGCCACGCAGATAGCGAAGGCCCTCCATGATCACCCGGCCGAAACGCGCGTTATAGTCCCCCACTACGCCATGAGCGGCGGAACGCTGATAGCCCTCGCCGCCGACAAGATAATAATGGATCCCCACGCGGTCCTCGGCCCCGTTGACCCGCAGCTTGGCCAGTACCCCGGACCAAGCATCGTCAGAGCGGTCGAGAGGAAGGGCGTTGACAAGGTGGACGACCAGACGCTAATCCTAGCGGACGTGGCTGAGAAGGCCATCAAACAGGTTCGCGACTTCGTTTACAGTATCCTGAAGGATCGCTATGGAGACGAGAAGGCCAGGGAGCTGGCTCAGATACTAACAGAGGGTCGGTGGACCCACGACTACCCGATAACCTACGACCATGCAAAAGATCTCGGTCTCCACGTGAGCACAGATGTTCCCGAGGAGGTCTATGCCTTAATGGAGCTCTACAAGCAGCCGATGAAGCAGAGGGGCACCGTCGAGTTCATGCCGTACACCCAGAAGGGCGAGAGTTCCTGAAGGATTAAGTTTTCCCTTACTCCCACCTATTTTGGCCGACTCGCAAAATTTCAGCCAAAAAGTTTTTATTTACTCTTGCCGTTTTCAGTCCAGATGTTTGGAGTGAAGAACGCTGTTCTAAAAAGAGGGAAGGGGAAGAGAGATGCAAGCGAAAGTGGACCCAGAGGAAATTAAGAGGATCAAGAGGGAGATAGAGGCCCTTGAAAAGGAGAGAAACGAGATAAGGGCCAAACTGGAGGAGCTTGATAAGGAGCTTCAAATCTGGATTCAGAAGAGAGATGAAAAGAACAACGAGGTCAAAGCGCTTCGCCAGAAGGGGCGCGAGTACAAAGCCAAAAGGGATGAAATCAACCAGCAGATACAGGAGCTCAAGAAAAACCGCGAGGAAATAAACGCGAAGCTTGACCTACTCTACCAGGAGATACTCGAATACAGGACGAAGAGGGACGAGTACAACCAGCTTCGCAGACTTAAGATGCCGCCCGAGAAGATACAGGAGCGCATAGAGAAGCTGGAGTGGGAGCTCCAGACCAACCCGAACATAACTCCTGAGAGGGAGAAGCAGATAGTTGACCAGATTCAGGTTCTTGCTACCGAACTCGAGATACTTCAGCAGGCCCAGAGGTTCCACACCAAGCTCCAGGAGACCCGGAAGAAGGTGGACCAGCTCAAGAAGGCCAGGAGGGCAATAAGCATGGAGATACAGAAGTTAGCAAACCAGAGCCAGCAGTTCCACGAGCAGATGATAAAGGCCTTCAACCAGGCGGACGAGGTCAAGAAGGAGGCCGACGAGTACCATGCCAAGGTCGTCGAGCTCCGCGAGAAGATCAAGGAGGTCAGGAAGGAGCTCCGCGAGATCGAGAAGAAGATAAGGGAGTACGACGAGAGGCACAAGGAGCTCATAGCCTACAGGCTCGTCGCAAGGATGCGCTCCAAGAAGGACGCCAGCTTCGAGAAGGCCGTCGAGGCCCTTGAGAAGTTCAAGAAGGGTGAAAAGCTCACCCTCGACGAACTGCTCCTCCTCCAGAGGTACAACCTCGTCTGAGGCCTGGCTATGGAAGTCATCAGGCATGAGGGGCCTGGAAGGCTGGGCCTCGTAAGGCTTGGGGAGTACTCGTTCAAGACCCCCGCACTGGCAGGGGTAGACTTTACACTCTCTCCCTTCAACTCCTTCTTCTACCCCAAGGAGCCCGGGGAGTACGACTTCAACCTGGCCCCATCCATACCCCTCGGCTTCTACACGCCGGGCGATGTGATAGAGAAGGCCCTCGGGAGGCTCTGGAGCGTAAACTACGACGGCTTCAACGCCTTCTACCTGCCGGCTTTGAGAAGGACCTCCTACCTGGGCGAGTTCTTCAAGATAATCGAGCGCTACAGCTTCGATGCCGTCTATCTGGGCAACTCAAAGATTCTGGTGAGGGAGTACCGCTACTTCGTGAAGATAATCAGGGAGCTGCGCGAGAGGTTCCCCAACGTTATGATAATCGCCGATCTGGAACCGTTCTTCTATCCGCTGGCCGCTTACCTCGGCGTCGATGCCTTCGACACCCGCTCGCTCAAGCTCTACGACTTCGAGGGTAAGGGGTTCACCGGGTATAGCCCCTTCATCTGGAGTGAAAAACCCAACTCCCTCGACTTCGCCAGGGAGACGATACTCCACGTGAGGAAAGCCTTGAAGGAAGGGAAGCTCCGCTACCTCGTTGAGAACTTCTTCAGCACCCAGTACCACGCGGGAATACTCCGCATAGCCGATTTGGAGCATCACGACTACCTCGAGAAATACACGCCGATCCAGAGGGAGACCGTTTACTTCATAAGCGACGCCTCGATTAGAAGGCCGGAAGTTAGGAGATGGCATTCAAGAGTTGCCGAGCGCTTCGTCCCACCGAAGAACACCGAGCTGGTTCTCCTCTTCCCCTGCTCTGCCAAGAAGCCCTACTCCTTCTCCCGCTCCCACACCCTCTACCGGAAGGCGGTTAAGGAGGCCCTTGGCTCAGGAATAGCCAGAGCCCACGAGCTGATTCTGACTTCGCCCTTCGGTGTCGTTCCACGGGAGTGGCAGTGGTTAGCAAAGTACGACATAGTCGTCACCGGCCACTGGAACGAGGAGGAGATTAAACCGGCGGCCGAGCTTCTGGCGAAAACCCTTGAAAAGTACCCGAAGGACGTTCCGATAATAGCGCACCTGGATGAAGCCTACGTGGAGATAGCCAAGATGGCCGCTGAAATGACAGGCAGGGAGATAATCTTCACCCGCCTTGAGAACGGGACCACGAGCAAGGAGAGTCTCAGGTCACTAACTGAAACCCTCGGGGAGTTCGAGCTTGAGGGAACCAAGGAAGACAGGACGTACCGCTACTTCGAGGGCATAAGGAAGGTCTTCGACTTCTACTTCGGCGTTGGTGCCGGAGAGGCGGTTCTGCCGGACGGCGGGAAGGTCAAGGGCTCCAAGATGCTCCGCCTCTTCATTGACAACCAGCAGACCGGAACCTTCAAGGACGGCGTGATAAGCGTCACACCCTATGGAATGCAGAGGATATACGATGCCCTCGAGGCCTACTGGGTGAAGGTGGACTTCGAGCTCCGCGGTGACGTCTTCGCGGTCGGCGTTGACGAGGCCGATCCGGCAATAAGGCCGGACGACATAGTGGGCATAGTGAGGGACGGAAAGGTAACGGGCGTCGGGAAGGCGGTTTTGGCTGGAGAGGAGATGGTTAGAGCCAGGAAGGGTGTTGCGGTTAAGGTCAGGAAGAGGGCGTAACTCCTAAAAACCCGCTTTTCTATCTTCCCACATGCCGAAGCACTTCAAGAGGGGAGTCAAGAGGGAGCACCACTTCCTGAAGGGCCTTGAAAAGCCACTGGAGAGGATAGCAGCCATACCGGGAGTTAAGAAAGTCATTCCAGGCAGGATTTACGCGAGCGATTCGAGGGGCTTCGAGATAAAGGTCTCGCGAGAAACGACCACAGGGCTGAAGCTGATAGCCAAGAGCGACGGGAGCGTCCAAGAGGTATTTCTGGTGGTTGACAAGGCCGACAGGGAGAGGGTTTGGAGGGAGATAGAGAGAGTAGTGAGGTAAAGAATAAAACTACCCAATATATACTAATCTGGCATGCACAGTAACTTCTTTGGATGAGACTAACGAAAAAGTATTATCTAGTATCAGATAATATGTACCCTCCTTGTAAAGGTTAATTGTGGTATGTGCCCTCGTGACTTGACCACTATTGTATACAACTCTCCCGGTAGAATCAACAATTTTAACAATAATATCATCTCCTGAACCACCTCTAGCTTCAAACTCTAAATTGATCCTCACATCACTGGCACCATATGGAATACTAAAACTAAACTTTCGGGTGGTTCCTGGATCAACAGCATATGTACCACTAGCAATAGTTACCATTCTCTCATGGGGTACCGCTTCTTGAACAGTTTCCGGGGCAAATGCCATTAACCCCAAAAATATAATCAGTAGAATCCCAATCACAGCACCAATCCATATCAAGAGTTTTTTCATATTTGCCATAGTACCACCCATCTTATTAGTACCGTTCAGATTAAAAAACTTTTTGTTCCTACCACAATGTAGCAATCAAAAACATTGCTATACCGTTGATTAAGCTACAACGCACATAATAATTAACAATTCAAACTCAAAAATACCTCTCCCCCTCAAAAAACTCTATTAGCTCCTCGTCGCTTATCTCATCGTCAGCCTCGGTGTACCCAAGCTCCCTCTTCTGGAGTTCTATCAGGCCAGGCGTTAGTAAGAGCTTTCCGTTCAGCTTTGGCACCGCGTAGTGGAGCGTTATCTCGCTGAACTCGTCCAGCTTTATCGTCGGGTTCAGCTCGTACTCAATCTCCTCCAGCCTCTTCCCTTCGGCGATGAGCTTTGCCACTATCGCCGAGCCGTCTATGGAGAACTGCACGCTCCCGATGTGCCTGGCCTTCGCTCCTTCGATCTTCTCGGTTATGAACTTCTTTGTTTTTCCGGTGAACTCAAAGTCTCCGAGGATTCCACCCACGACGATTATGCTGTCCTCCTCAATGTCCTCAGGTTTCAGCTCCTCCTCCGCGAAGGGGTCGAGGATTATGAGCTTTGACCTGTTGAATGGGAACTCGGTAACGCTCTGGGTCAAAACGCTCCCCAGCTTCGCCAGCTCTTCCCTCTCGTGCGGCTCTACGTTGGTGAATATCAGCTTTTCCCCCCACCACTCGCTCGCGTGCTTGTACTCCAGCAGAACCCACTCCCTCAGCTCCTCAAGGTGCTCTATCAGCAGATACGGCATGAGCATCACCGGGGGGAGCTTTGGGGTCGGGCCTTAAAAGCCTGCCGACCCGGATCGGGGGAGGGTTTTTAATCTCAACGGCAGACCACCTGGTATGAGCTTCAGGGAGAAGTACGCGAAGCTGGGAGAGCGCTACGATGTCCTGGAAAAGCCCCTAGACAGGTTTTTCTGTCCACTCAGAAAAAAGGCGGCAAGCTTTGCCCGCGGAAGGGTCCTCGAAATCGGCGTTGGCGTTGGAAAGATGCTTCCTTACTATCCCAAGGACATCGAACTCCACGTGGTGGATGCCGTCCCGGAGATGCTTGATATAGCAAGAAAGAGGGCCAAAAAGCTCGGCCTGGAGGCTAGTTTTCACGTCATGGACGCCGAGAGGCTCGAATTTCCAGGTAAAAGCTTCGATACAGTGGTGAGTTCCTTCGTCTTCTGTACGGTTCCAAATCCTGAGAAGGCCATGAGAGAAATCCACCGCGTCCTAAAGCCCGGCGGGAGGGCGATTTTCCTTGAGCACACGAAGAGCGACTGCAGACTCTTGAACTGGCTGTTCCTCAAGCCCCTTGACGTTCTCCTTGGTCTGTTGCTGGACGACAACACGCTGAGGGAAACGCACCTTTTGGCCAGAAATTACTTCGAAATCGAGCACGAGGAGAGCCACTACCGGGGAATAGTCCGTCTCATCGTGGGGAGAAAGAAGGGATAAAACTTTTAAAGTTAGGGGATGCCCTATAT
Source organism: Thermococcus sp. MAR1 (assembly GCF_012027305.1). Taxonomy (NCBI): domain Archaea; kingdom Methanobacteriati; phylum Methanobacteriota; class Thermococci; order Thermococcales; family Thermococcaceae; genus Thermococcus; species Thermococcus sp. MAR1. The sequence goes on along the minus strand of NZ_SNUF01000003.1, from coordinate 20,218 downwards.
TACGGGCTGGGCCGAGCGGTGGTAGTCTAGCCTGGTCTAGGACACCGGCCTCCCAAGCCGGTAACCCGGGTTCGAATCCCGGCCACCGCACCATAATATTCTCGTGGACACCTCTTCTCAGATCCAACAGTTTTTAGAGCAACTAGTATACTCGTATATAAGGCCAAAAACTGTAAAAATCCAAAAAGAGAAAGAAGGGCTCACTTCAGCTTCTCAAGGATTATTGCCGGGCAGACCTTGGTAACACCGTCTATCTTGCCTATTTTGTTGGAGATTATGTCGGAGAGGTCCTCCCCGTCCTTGGCCCAGACCTCGGTCATTATCATGTGGTCACCGCTGGTGAGGTAGACGCTCCTGACAAACTCAAACTCCTTGAGCTTGCTCGCAACGTCGAATATCTTCTCCGGCAGTGTGTCAACGCCAGTGAGGCTGACGAGGTTGTAGCCGAGCTTCGATGGGTCAACGACAACGGTGTACTGCTTTATAACTCCGGCCTCTTCGAGGGCCTTAACCCTCTTCCTTACGGCGGTCTCGCTTATGCCAAGAACCTTGGCTATCTCCGTGAACGGAGTGCGGGCGTCCTTGGTGAGCATTTCGATTATGATCCTGTCCCTTTCATCAAGCATTTTTCATCACCTCTGTTTAAAGTTATGGGGACTAGGTATATTAAGTTTTTGAACCTATTGGTTCTAAAGTTAAACCTTGAGTTTAAGTTTGACAACCGTCTCCACGTGAGGCGTGTGCGGGAACATATCGATTCCCACTGCAGTCTCTGGAGAGTAAACTCCCTCCAGTTCATCGAGATTAGCTCTGAGGGTCTTCGGATTGCAGGAGACGTAAACGATGCTTTGCGGTTTGTCTTTTAAGATTTTCTTTATCAGTTTGGGATGCAACCCCGCCCTTGGAGGATCAACGATTATCGTCTCGTATTCCGAAAGATTTTCGACGTTCTTGTCCTCACCAACACTGAAGGTCGCATCAACACCGTTCAGCTCAACGTTCCTGTTGGCCATTTCCACAGCAAAGGGGTTGGCTTCGATTCCCTCCACCTCGAAGCCCCTCTTGGCCAGGTAGATGCCGAAGGTCCCAACGCCGGAGTAGAGGTCAAGAACCCTCCCACCGTCGACCAGTTCGGCCACCTTCCTAACCAGCGTTACAGCGGCATAGCTGTTCGTCTGGAAGAAGCTGTTTGGATGGATCAGGTAGGTAACGTCGTCGAGCCGCTCCCGTATGAACTCGCTTCCCCAGAAGCGCTCTATCTCACCATACGAAACGTCGCTCTGCGTTCTATTGACGCTCCAGTAGACGGAAGTCGCGTAGTTGAAGTATTCCGGGAACTCCGGGGGGAGCTTCCCCGGGGAGGTTACTAGGTTAACCATCAGCTCGCCCGTGAACTTGCCCTCACGGATGACGATGTAGCGCAAAAAGCCTTCATTCTTCCGTATCTCGTACAGACTCAGCCTAAAGTCCTCTACAAACTCCCTGAGGGAGCGGAGAACCCTCCTGCTGGATTCGCCGAAAACTGGACACCACTCGATGTCAACCGCGTCCCACCAGGTACCGCGCCTTCTGAACCCAATTCCATTTGTCGAAATGACAACATCGATGCGGTTTCTGTGACCATAAATCACGGACGATGGAAGGACTTCGACATCGAAGCCCAAAATCCTGGACAATTTGTCGGATTTAAACCTAACCTGCTCCTCGTAGGGGATATGCTGGAGAAGGCAGCCACCGCACGTTCCAAAGTGGGGGCATTTGGGATCGACCCTGTTTTGAGAGGGTTCCACCACCTCAAAATCCGTGGCTATTAGTGTTCTCTTTCTCCGCCTCCATCTCCGGACTTCCACAACATCGCCCGGTGTGGTGAAAGGAATGTGAATTTCTTTTTTTCCCAGTCCCACGACGCCCAAACCTTCCATGTCAAGCCTCTCGACAACTCCCCGCATGGTTTTTCATCCAGTGGGCACCTTATAAATCTGCCCTTCGTACGTGTGCCGAACTCTACCCCAGAAGGTTTATTTAGTAGGAGAGAGTAATTAGATATCGGTGCCCTTGATGTTCGGCAGGCGTAAGGATGTTGTTTATAAGACCCTCGCTACCAAGAAAAGGGCCGTGGCGCTTCAGACGTTGAGTGCCGAGCTTGAGACTCCAATGCCAGCGGTTCTAAAAACCGTTAAGCAGCTTGAATCCGACGGCTTAGTTGAGGTCTTCTACGGCCAGAAGAAGGCTTCAATAATGGTCAAGGCCAAGACCATAGAGGATTACCTCTGATTACTTTCAATAATTTTTGCTGAGAATAACAAGGACCTCCGGAGGGCTAGAGGTGGTATCAGTCGTTATAACTGGAAGAGGCGGTGCAGGGAAGACCACCATGACCGCCAATCTAAGCACCTACTTCTCCAGGAATGGTTACAGAACGCTCGTCATAGACGGTGACCTGTACCTGCCAAAGCTTGCATTTCATTTCGGCATATACAACCCTGTCTACAACCTTCATACCCTCCTAAAGAACCCGGACATGAGGGTTCTCAACGCTGTGTATCATGATGTGAACACGGGAGTTGATGTTCTTCCAGGGAGTTCACGGCTGTACGACGTTCTTGACATTGACAACAAGCGCCTCAGGAATATAGTGCGGGAGATCTCGGCCAGGTACAGGCTGACGATAATAGACTCCCCCGTCGGAATACCCTTCGACACGATATCCACCTTCCGACTAGCCCAATACCAGCTCATCATACTCGAGATAGAGCGCTGTCCAATACACTCGGTACACAAGATGGTGGAGAACGAGGTCGTCAAGCTAAAGGCCCTTGGGGAAGCCTACGGCCTGAAGGTGGGTGTCATCATCAACAAGGTCAGGGAATCCTCGGCCAACATCGACGACGTGGTGGACTTCCTCGAGTACAGCGTCGACGTTCCAGTCGTCGGCATAATACCCCACGACTACAAGGTTCCGGAGGCAACGAACATGGGTCGGCCGGTCCTAGAGTACGCGCCGCACGCACCAGCTTCAAGGGCCATAAGCGAGGCCGGCTCGGTTCTTGACGAGTGGATATTCGGAAGGAAGAAAAGAAACGGCCTTCTCCACAGGCTTTACGAGGCGATACTTTCATTCCTTCACTCCGGCAGAGTCCCTGCGGGCAAAAAGCTCTGAAACCGTGACCAGGGGCATAAACAGGTACTCCCCCCCTATTCTCTCACCGGCCCCTTCCTCCCTGTCAACCACCACGCTTATAGCTGCTATCTCCGCCCCAGCCTTCTCCAGAACCTTAGCGGCTTTCAGAACGCTCCCGCCGGTTGTCGTAACGTCCTCAACCAGGAGTATCCTCTCGCCCGGTTTTACTTCCCCCTCGATCTGGCTTCCGGTGCCGTGTCCCTTGGGCTTCTTGCGGACTATGACTAGGGGCTTTCCGGTTTCCAGGGACAGGGCCGTCGCTATCGGCACCGCTCCAAGCTCCGGGCCAGCAATCCTGTCGAACTCGATGCCAAACGCTTTAGTCCTCTCTGCCATCAGCCTCGCGATTATCCTCAGTGCTCTCGGGTTGGTGGAGAGCTTCTTGACGTTGATGTAATAGTCACTCTCTTTTCCGGAGGTGAGAACGAAGCGGCCGAAGAGTATGGCTCCCTCGGAGAAGAACATGTCGATGAGTTGGCCTTTCATATCCTCCATTTTGGACACCCTCGTGTAAATTTCTTGATAGTTCTAGAGAAAAATCCACATCAAATTTAAAAAAGTTGGGGCCAACGTTAATAAGGGAGAATGGTGGAGAAAATACCATGCTCACGCCGGAGAAGGTCATCGAATACTACTTTGGTATCATAACCGTAGTCGGCGGTCTCTCCGTTCTGCTGGCAGTCAAGTACACCCTCCAGAGGTGGCGCTCTTTCCCGGAGAGCGGCTGGAAGGTTCAGGGATTCGCCCTCGGCATCCTTGGCCTCGTCATAGCCTCCGTCCTTGAGGCGCCCCTCCTGTTCCTCAAGACGTGGGTTGCGCTGGCCTTTGCTGCCGGAATAATTGAGGAGTCTGTGAAGCTCCTGCCCCTAAAGTTCTTCGAGCGCTCGCCGGAATGGGAGAAGTGGAAGCTCGTCATAGGTGCAGGCCTCTTCCTCGGGGTTATAGAGGGAATAATGTACACCGCGGGAATCTTCGCCCTGAACCAAGAACCATACTTAGTGGCCGTTAGAATAGTGCTTATGGGACTGCACACCATATGGGCGGCCATCTCGGTCGGCTTCCTGCTCGGCGAGAGGGGATGGAAGCGCTTCACGGGGCTGGTCTTCTCGATGATAGCGCATGCCCTCTACGACCTTCCCTCCCTGGCCATGGTGGACGGCTACTCCGGGACCGTTGTGGCGTATTTAGCTGGACTCTCAACGGGCTTCCTTCTCGTGACACCGCTCATGGCAAAGAAAGCCGCCGAACTGGCCGGAAAACTGGTTCCAAGGAAGGATGAAGAGACGGAAAAAATACGGGAAGACGCCGGAGAAACCGGGGAAATCAGCGCTTTGCCTTGAACCTCTCCTGGAACTCGTAGAGCTGGGCTATGCGCTCGATAGTGTCGGCCTCCTCGGGACTCTTGTCCTCCCTCAAGGCCACGTAGCGCGGGAAGCGGAGGGCAAAGCCGCTCTCGTACTTCGGACTCTTCTGTATCTCCTGGTAGGTAACCTGGATAACGACCTTTGGCTCTATCTCGACGAGCTTTCCTTCTTCACGGACTATGAGGGGCTTGAGCATCTTGGTGAACTCTGCTAAGTCCTCATCGGTGAAGCCGCTCCCGACCTTTCCGACCGGGACGAACTCGCCGCTGTGCGGGTCGAAGGCCGCAACTAGGAAGGAGCCGAGGAGGTGTGCGCGCCTGCCTTCACCCCATTCGGCACCTATGATGACCAAATCAAGGTCCTCCATCGTGGGTTTTATTTTCAGCCACTTCTTGCCCCTGTTCCCGGGCTCGTAAACCGAATCCAGGCGCTTCGCCATCAGACCCTCGTGGCCGAGCTCAAGGGCGTTCTTATAGAATTCTTCCGCCTCCTCGGCGCTGGTGGTTACCAGCTGCTCCGCCAGCCTTATCCGCTCCCCCAAGGAAATTATCTCCTCCAGCTTCTTCCTGCGCTCGGAGAAGGGTGTATCTATCAGCCCATCGCCGTCAACGTATAGTATATCAAAGAGGTTCAGCTCCAGAGGGATTTTCTCTATCATCTCCTCGATGTTGTACTTTCTCCTGAAGCGCCTAAGAACGTACTGGAAGGGCCTGGGCTTCCCGCCCTCACCCACGGCAACGAGCTCGCCCTCCACGATGGCCTTTTCGGCCTTTACGCTTTCCCTTATGGCGTCCACAACTTCAGGAATGGACTTCGTCACGTTCTCCAGCCTTCTCGAATAGATAACGACCCTATCGCCGTCCTTGTGAACCTGGACGCGCGCGCCGTCGTACTTTATTTCAAAAGCGGCCTTTCCGCCCATCTCCACCAAAGCCTCCTTCACGTTGGCCGCGTTCTGGGCAAGCATCGGCCTTATGGGTTTGCCCACCTGGATTCTGACCTTTGAGAGGCCCTCGTTGCCCTCGAGCCTGGCCACCCTCGCGACGTAGCCGAAGTCACTCGTGAGCATGTAGGCCCTCTCGACGAGCTCGGCCTTGACGCCGAAGGCGCTCGCTATGGCATCCCTAAGGATTCCCTCCGCAACGCCGGTTCTCATCGTTCCAAGAACCGTTCTGGCGAGGTACTTGCCCTCCTCGGGTTGGGCGTCCATGAAGAGATTCGCGAGATACTTCAGCTTCCTGTCCTGGCTCCCCTGACCCTGGGCTTCAGCCATCTTTACAAAGGTGTCGTAAACCCTCTTAATCGTCAGCGGCTGGGAGAAGAAGCTCTTCTGTTTTTTCTTCTTCAAAGCTAAGGCAACGCTCTCTCCCAAATCGCCGGTGTCCCTCACCGAGTTCTCTATCTCCCGCTCGGGAACGCCGGTAGCCATGGAGACGGCCTTTATGAGAAGCTTCTCACCGACGCCGAGTTCCCTCTCGTCCCAGTCGGGGAAGACCTTTCCGAGAATTAGGTACGGTACTATCTCAAGGAGCTCATCGGGGGTTCTCTTGAGAAAGTCAGCAACGAACTTGGTCTTTAAGGTCTTGAGGGTCGTTTTTTCCAGGCGCCTGTAAAGGTCAGCGAGTTCGGCGTATTTCATCTCCACCACCTGAATGGAGTTAGGGATAGGGAGATAAAAGGGTTTAGCCAATCCACCTTCCAACCTTTGGCTTTCCTTCGTGGATTTTGGCCACGTCGTAGGGCAGGTTGAGGTCGGAAACCACACCTATAGCATTCTCCACCTCATCTTCGCGGAGAAGGGCAAAGAGACCCCTTCCGAGCATTATCATGGAGCTGGGAGTGGAAATAACTTTGTCCAGTTCCTTCGCCAGCTCAAGGAGCTCGCCGCTCAGAAGGCCGGTTTTCTCCGCGAATTCCCTCGCCAAGAGCATCATCCTTTCCGGACTTGGACTCCCGAGGAGCTTTTCGAGGGCGAGCTTTCCTTCACGCTCTATCGCTTTAACGACATCCCCATCGAGCACCTCTCTGGTCGAGAGCCTGCCCAGGGGGACGACGAGAACGCGGTAATCCTCAAAGAAGAGATTGTCCACCACACCTATTCCCGGACCGCCGGGTTTAACGCGAACCTCTATCCCGCCGGCCAGCTGGGCTATCACATCACCGAGGCCGCCCCTGTTGAGTACCTCGTGTCTATGCGCTATCTGCGCGGCTTTAAGCCACGTCCCCCCGAAGGTGTAGCTCAATGCCAAGGCAGTTCCCAAAGCTCCTCCCGCGCTGTTGCCGAAGCCGTACCCGTTCGGGAAGTCGAAGTACTGCCAGATTTCAACCTCACCCACGAAATCGTTTGGAACCAGCTCATCCGCGACGGAGTAGCTTATGATTGCCCTCTTCTTCCTAACCGGTTCGCCGTTGAAGGCTATGTGGATGTGCCTCTCAAGCGTGCCGGTTTCTATGCTCGCGAAGACGTTGGTTCCTTTATCGAGGTTTATCCCTGCCCCGAGGGAGCCGGCCTTGAGCGGATCATCGTGAAAGACCGGAACGAAGAATGCCGTTATGTGGGCTGGAACGAAGGTTCTAACGAGCAACCTCTCACCTCCGAGAAAAAGTGCTTCATTGGCCTTTTAAAATTGGTGAGAAAAGGGAAAGGAAAGGCTCACTCCTCGGCCACGTAGACCGGAACCTTTCCGTGCGGTATGCCGTACTTCTTGCCGTACCACTCGCTGAGCACGTACCAGGCGCCCACGAGTAGGACAAGGCCAAGCGGAAGGAGTACCGCCCAGCTGTGGACGCCGAAGCCGAAGAGGAGATAGAGTATTATGCCAACTCCTGAGGCCGTCACCGCGTACGGCACCTGCGTTGTAACGTGGTCTATGTGGTCCGAACCGGAGAACATCGAACTCATTATCGTTGTGTCGCTGATCGGTGAGCAGTGGTCGCCGAAGATACCGCCGGCAAAGACCGCACCGATGGCCGCGAAGACCTCGGGACCAACGTAGCCAGTGACTCCGTAGGCGAGCGGTATGGCGATGGGCAGCATGATGCTGAAGGTTCCCCAGCTCGTTCCGGTCGTGAAGGAGATGAACATCGAGATGAGGAACACTATCAGCGGCACCCAGCTACCGGTGACGCCTGCACTCTTGGCGAGGTCGACGATGTACGGAGCGGTTCCGACGGCGTCGGTGGCGCTCTTGATGCTCCAGGCAAGGAGCAGGATGGTGTTGGCTATGATCATCTGCTTCATACCGCGGACGATGGCGTCCTCTGCTTCCTCGATGGTCATGCGCTTCATGGCCAGGACGAGGAAGAAGGCAACCACGACCATGGCAAAGGAACCCCAGAGCAGAGCAAGTGCAGAGTCTGAGTTTCCAAGAACGCCCATCAGCCCGTCGGTGGCATAGACTTCGCCCCCACCGCCGGTGTACCACATTCCGTAGAGGGTGACGAATATGAGCGTCAGTATCGGCCAGATGAAGATGTGGACGCTGCCGTCCTCCTTCGGCATGCCGAGGTCAACCTCTGTGGTCATGAGCGGCTTTGCCCCGTCGCGGAGGACTTTGCCCTCGGTCCTAGCGCGGTACTCAGCGTGGAGCATCGGGCCGTAGTGCCTGTGGGTGAAGGCCACGATGAAGACCAGTATTATCGCGAGTATCGAGTAGAACCTGAAGGGAACGCTGTGCATCCAAGCGACGTAGGCACCATAGCTGACGTTTAAATCCTTAAAAGCATCGCCGATGAGACCGACCTCGTAGCCTATCCAGGTCGAGACGAGCGCCAGTCCCGCAACGGGTGCCGCAGTTGAGTCGTCTATGTAGGCGAGCATCTCACGGGAAACGCGGGTCCTGTCGGTGATGGGCCTCATGGTGTTACCTACGATGATGGTGTTGGTGTAGTCGTCGAAGAAGATTAGCACACCGAGGAGCCAACCCATAAGAGAGGCACCGCGGCTGGTTTTGACCTTGCTCGCCAGGGCGCGGCCTATCGCCATCGCTCCTCCTGACTTGTATATGAGCCCCACGCCCGCACCGATGAGGAAGTCGAAGAGCAGTATCTTGACGTTCCAGTCATCGATGGCGTTGCCGACTATCCAGTCGAGGGTTTGAGTCGTTCCCGTCACCGGGTTCCAGCCGGAGACCATTACGCCTCCAATCCAGACACCGGCGAACAGAGCCAGTATAACCCTCTTCGTCCATATCGCTAGGATAATAGCCACCAGGGGTGGCAGCAGAGACAGTACTCCGAAATCCGACACAGTTTCACCCCCACCTAAATATCATGCCTTGGAATCCTTGGGTGCAATATAAGGTTTCCTGAAAAGTTTTTGACACAATGACATGTTTTCGAAAATCCCGTGGACCGGTTCCATACATCTGAAGCGAATTCCCTGCGTTCTGGTGAATACTGGTGTACCCCTGCATTAATGCATGCTCTCAGGTACAATAATGCGCACCAATACCATAAAAATCTTTCCCAGAAAAAGATTCAGAAAATTAGTTTTTGGTCTTAAAAAACGCTAAGGAAGGAAGATTCACTCGGAATAGTATTTGAGACATGAAGTGCCTTTCATGGTTGACTCTCTATCAGCTCCCTGAGCCTCTGGAAGTCCTTCCTCAACTCCTCCTTCAGGGGAGGTCTGTAGAGGGCAACGGCCGGATGGTATGTGGGCATTATGACGAATCTTCCGAAGAGCGTGTGAGCCTCGAAGGTTTTTCCGTGTATCTTGCTTATGGGCTCTACTTCAAAGCCGAACTTCTCAAGGATGTACCCCATGGAGTGTCTTCCCAGGGGCACTATGACCTTCGGCCTGATTAGGTCTATCTGTCTGTCGAGGTAGGGCGAGCAGGCACGTATCTCTTCCTCCGTGGGGTCCCTGTTCTCCGGAGGGCGGCACTTGACTATGTTGGTTATGTAGACCTCCTCCCTGCTCAGGCCTATTTCAGCGAGAAGTTCGTCGAGTATCCTTCCTGCCCTACCTACGAAAGGTAGACCCTTCTGGTCTTCCCAGTAGCCCGGTGCTTCGCCGACGAACATCACCTTGGCGTCGTAGCTTCCCGAGCCGGGAACTGCGTTGGTTCTGAGCCTTCCGAGGGGGCATTTCTGGCAGTTTCTTATGCGTTCCTCGAGCTTTCTCATTGCCTCTTCCTTCCCCATGAAAACACCTCATCTCTTGAGTGCAAGAGTTTTCTGGGCGAGGTAGGCGTTGAGGAACTCGACCCAGGCTGTGTAGTAACCCTTCTCATACTCGTCACGGAACTCGTGTTCGAGAATGGATTTGAAGTGATTCAGGAGCTTCTCGGCTTTCTCCCTGTCGTGTTCGTTTAAGAGCTGAACTATGAGGGCATCACCGTCGTTGTCCTTGAGGGCGCTTATGAAGCCGTTTATGGCCTTGCCGTAGCCCCTTCCCCACTCGTCACTTCCAGCCATCTTCTGGAGCTTCTCGAGGTGGGCTTTTGCCTTGGTGAAGTCCCTCCTGAGCAGGGCGCGGAGGAACATCTCCATCCTCATTTCTCTCGCCGGCATCTCACCACCGGAGTAACTTTGAGGGCCTACTTTTAACTCTTAGCCTTTTACCCAAATGTGGGCCATAGATATGCAGGAAAATCTTCATATTTACGCAAAAGTTTTTATACCTGATGATTGGATAAATGACCAAAGGCAAAAGTTGAAGAGGTGGCTGATATGGCAGAGAGCGTTGGTGAAGTACCCAGCGGCGAAAAAGAATTCAACCAGCTTACAAAGAGGATCAGGGACATAATCGAGTTCCCTGAGATCAGTGAGGAGCAGTTCGAGGAGATGATTAGGAAGGCCAGCAGGGCATACGGTGGGCCGCTGCCGCACAGAACGTACTCCCTCTGTCCCGAAACTAGAAGGGTCGTTCCGGCCCTCGTATGGGAGAAGGATGGTAAGGTATGGATAACGAAACGCTGTCCGGAAGGTATGATAACCGATGTCTATTACGAGAGCGTTGAGCAGTACTACCGCTTCCAGAGGTGGAAGTTTGACTTCAAGCTCATGAGTGCCAACGTTGAGAACAGCGGTGTTAACTGTCCCTTGGATTGCGGTCTCTGCGCAAGGCACCGCTCACACACCAGTTTGCTCAACATAGTTCTCACCAACCGCTGTAATTTGAGCTGCTGGTACTGCTTCTTCTACGCCAAGGAGGGCCAGCCGATATACGAGCCCACCCTTGAGCAGATACGCATGATGCTCAGAAACGCCAAGAAGGAGTATCCGGTTGGAGCCAATGCCGTCCAGCTGACCGGCGGAGAGCCAACCCTCCGTGAGGACCTCATAGAGATAATTAAGATCGCCAAGGAGGAAGGTTACGATCACGTCCAGCTCAACACCGATGGAATAAAGCTCGCCTTTGAGCCCAAACTGGTTAAGAAAATCCGCGAGGCGGGCGTTAATACCCTCTACCTCAGCTACGATGGTATGACCCCCCAGACAAACTGGAAGAACCACTGGGAGATTCCGCTCATATTCGAGAACGTGAGGAAGGCAGGGGGTCCGGGTATAGTCTTAGTGCCAACGACCATAAGGAACGTTAACGACCACGAGCTTGGGGCCATTATAAACTTCGGCCTGAACCACCTCGATATAGTGCGCGGTGTCAACTTCCAGCCGATTTCCCTCGTCGGAAGGGTTCCGAAGAAGGAGCGCCAGAGGTTTAGAATAACTATACCGGGCGCGATAGCGAGGATAGAGGAGCAGACCAACGGTGCAATAGCGATGGACGACTGGTACCCGATTCCTATCGCTGGCCACATAGCGAGGTTTTTTGAGGCCTTCACCGGCTCGCGCTACTACATGACGAGCCACTACTGCTGTGGTGCAGCAACCTACGTCTTCCTTGACAGGGACAACAAACGCGTTGTGCCGATAAGCAGGTTCCTCGACGTTGAGGGCTTCGTTGAGTACCTTGAGAGCAAGGCGGAGGAGATAGAGAAGTGGAAGAGCCTCGGAAGGCTCCAGAAGCTCAAGCTCGGGGCGGAGATATTCATGAAGTTCAAGAGCTTCTACGATGAAAAATACGCCCCCAAGGGGCTCGGGGTACTCGAACTCATAAAGAACGCCTTCATGCATGGAAACTACGACGCCCTCGGCAAGTTCCACACCAACGCCCTCTTCCTCGGGATGATGCACTTCATGGACGAGTACAACTACGATGTTGAGCGTGTGGAGCGCTGCGTTATCCACTACGCAATGCCCGACGGCAGGATAGTGCCCTTCTGTACCTTCAACGTGATTCCAGAACTCTACCGTGACAAGGTTCAGGCCCAGTTCAGCTACACATGGGAGGAGTGGAAGGCCATGCACCCAGACTGGGAGTACCAGAAGGACAAGTACATCAGGACGAAGGAGTTCGTTGAGAGGATGAAGGGGAGCGAGCTCTACAGGAAGACCTACATCGACATTGAAGACTACTTCGGAACCATAAAGGGGTGATGGAAGTGACTGTCAAGCCCGGGAAGAGGCTCACCAAGCTGGTCTTCAGGTTTGGAAGGATAAACTGGGAGAATGCAATGGCCAAGCAGTACGAGCTTGAGAAAGATGAAAGGGTGTGGAGGATATTCCTCAACGGCTACGCCAAGAACGGCTTTGTAATATTCGATGAGGAGACCCTTCCGCGGGAGGAGCTCCTCAAAAAGCTCAGTGACCTTGAGCCGGAGATAACGGGTGAGGAAACCGTAACCGTTGGGGAACTCATAGAATCCAGCTACTCGTGGAACAACCTCCTCGGAAGAATGGAATCGTAAAGGGGAAGGTTCATCGGAGCTCTATTCTTACCTTCCCCCCCATATCCGGTTTTTCCAGCTCGAAGCTCACGATGCCGCTGAACGAGCTGAGGTCGAGCACGTTCTTTCCGGCCCTCACTTCGAAGGTTTCGCTCACCGCCCCTCCAGCCGGCAGTACCAGCTCGTACTCGTGAACCGTCAGCCTGTTGTCCGTGCTCAGGTAGAGAACCATCCTTGGCTCGCGGTAGCCGTCCAGTGGGATACCACCGAAGGTTCCGGCACCCAGGTTCTTCGCCATGCTCGGAAGCGCGAGCGGAAGGGAGAAGCTCACCGCGGGGGGCTTTTCCTGGATTATCTTCTCGTCGAGAACCACCACATCCCTGCTCCCCGTATCAAAGGGCGTCGCCTCGGTTGAGCCCGTGTTCGGTGCCGTGTTGGTCGCCACGAGGAGCTTCCCGTCCACTTTCTCGATGCTCGTCACCCTGGCGCCAAAGGCTCCCACTATTTTCACCATTGGCGGGGCAAGGTAGAGGAGAACGCTGGGTCCGGTTATGGTGTTCGTCGCCGCCCACTCCATGCCGACATCGGCCGGGTTCCCACTATAAACCGCATCGTGGTGGGCGTTGTAGGCTGTGAGGATGCCCCCTCCGACGTTTATCGCGTTTACCCTGAAGGGGGCGTAGAAGGTGTAGAAGTCAAAGAGACGGAAAAAGGTAAACTCCTCACCCATGAATGGGTTTCCTGCTATGACTCCACCGCGAACGAAGGCAAAGGCCCTGTTGTAGGCGCCCGCCAGTGGGCCGTACTCTGGCCGTATGTAGGGCCTCCCATCGACGCTCTCTCCCGGCTTGAAGGTCTCCCATTTTCCATCTATCAGGTCCAGGGCCTTTATCTCCCTAAGCCCCTCGGTGAAGTTGTTGCCGATCCCGAAGAAGGCCGCATCGTGAACCCTCGTCCCCTTGGCAGAGGGTTCGTGAATCAAAGGTTCGGCCTTCCCGGTTCTCCGGTCCAAGGCGTAGACGCCGAGATTTGCGTGCCCGTCCTCCCTCGCGAGCAATAGACTGTCGTTGTAGGGGTCGTAGAGTATATCGCTCACCTCTCCGGCCCAGTCGGTGTCGTGATGGATGGAGTCCCTCCAGAGGAGCTTTACCGTTTCCTCCTCTGTGTCGTACACGTGAACGTGGGAGTACTTATTGTTGAAGAGTATCCTTCGGTCTTTCCTGTAAACGGCCGGTGCGTGAACCCAGCCGCCGAAGTATATGAACTCGTCAACCGTCTCGACCGCGTTGTAGGTGTCTCCGCCGCTCGTAGGGGCATCGCCGAGAAGGGTGAAGTCGTAAACCTTTTCCCCACCACTCTTCACGTCTATGAAGTGCGCCTCGGCCTCGAAGGCCAGCGTGAAGTAGAGCGTTCCATTGTGATATCTCAGCCCAAAGATTCCGCCGCTGCCCCACTCGGGACCGTACCTTCCAGAAAACCGGTAGTTCCTCAGGAGCATAATACCACCGTTGAGACTACGCCCAAGGTTTTATTTCCCTTTCGGGAGTTGGATTTTTATACGTTGGAATCCTAAACGAAACTATGAGGCCCTACCGCGGACTGGCGATAATCTTTGGCTTCTACGCCCTAGGGGAACTGATTAGCTCGTACCTCAAAGTTCCAATCCCGGGCAGCGTTCTCGGGATGCTCCTCTTATTGGGGGCACTTCTAAGTGGGAATGTAAAGGAGGAATGGGTGGAGGGCGAGGCAGAGCTGTTCGTCAGGAACATGAGCATCATGTTCATTCCGCCCGGGGTGGGGATAGTTGCTTATATCACTCTCATAAGGAGCCAGGCCACTCCGATATTCGTTTCCTTGGTTCTGAGCTTCCTGGTTACGCTTGTCGTGACGGCGAAGACGGTCGAACTGCTCAGGAGGGGTGAAGAATGAATCCCCTCGGGATAACGCTCACCCTCATTGTCTTCTACCTGTTCTCGGAGCTCCACTCCAGGAGGAGAACCTTCTACACCAATCCCGTCCTTCTGTCGATATTCACTATAGCAACAGTGCTTCACTTCGGCGGCTTTTCCTACGAGTCCTACATGGAGAGCGCGGTTATACTCAAGTTTCTCCTCGGACCGGCGGTTGTGAGTCTGGCGGTTCCGGTCTACAAAGGTAGGGGAACCATAAGGGCCTACGCGAGGGAGATAACGCTTGGGATAGCCTTCGGTGGAACGATTGCAATACTGAGCGCGTTCTACATCGCGCAACTCCTCGGCGGTAGCGAGGAGGTTCTCCTGAGCATAGCCCCCAAGAGCGTTACCACGGCCATAGCGATAGGCATAAGCGAGGAGATAGGAGGTATTCCAGCTTTAACGGCGGTACTGGTAATACTCACCGGCCTGCTCGGCAACGCCTTCGCCCCGGAGTTGCTCGACCTTATCGGGGTTAGAGACAGAATAGCACGCGGCCTGGCGACTGGCGTCAGCTCCCACGGTCTCGGGACGGCAAGAATAATCCTTGAAGACGAGCTGGCCGGAGCGGTGAGCGGCCTGGCAATGGCCCTGAACGGCGTCTTCACATCGTTACTACTTCCCTACCTTATCGAAGTCCTCAAGTAGGCACTCGCTTATCCTCAGCCTGTCCTTGGCGTCGAGGAAGAGCGTGAAGTCCCTCTTTGCCAGCCTGTCCTCGACAGGCGCGTGCTCCACGAGAAAGGCTATTATCTCCGCCGTGCTGTATGGAACCTTTATTTTCAGCTCGTCGGCCTTCTTGAAGAGCCTCCCAGGAACGGTAAAGATGTCTTCCCCCTTTCTCACTTCAACGCTTATCTTGGAGTTTATCTGCTCCCAGATGAGGATCGTATTCCGGGCCTTCTCTATCTTCTCAAGGGCGCGCCTCTCAAGTATACTGATGTTGGCCCTGCTCGTGCCCAGCATTTCGGCGATCTCGCTCTGTTTCAACCCCTTGGCTCGCAGGCGGAGGATTCTAATCTGCTGGTCTGTGAGAAAGCTCTTCGCAGGCATTTTAAACACCAGAGTTTAACACGACGCTGAAGATTAAAAAGTTTTTTCTCAAAAGGGCTGAAAGCCGGTCAGCCGGAAAAGTACCCACAGAGATAGAACTCCCGAACAAGGAAGACCCAGAGCTCAATGTTCCCAGAAAAGGCGTTAGAATTCTGGTGGTCCCGCGGCCCGGATTTGAACCGGGGACCTGCGGATCTACAGTCCGCCGCCGCTCCCAGGCTAGGCTACCGCGGGACCCTACAGGCAGCCCGTTCCATAATCCCCCGGGTAGGTTTATAAATTTTTCTCCCGAGGTAGTTGGGGTGGGAACATGAAGCTCTACGAACCCGTTACACTCGCCATGCCGCTCGCCAAGGAGATCGGGGACTTCATAATGCGCGAGGGCAAGCTGCCAGGCGGAGCCGAGATCCGTGAGATTCTGAGAGGTTTTGGGATGGAGGAGAGCTGCCTCGACCGGGGGCTGGCCCTCTACAGGAGCAGGTTCCTCATAGCCCTCGTCATCCCACGGGGAGAGACGCTGGTGGTTGACGTCATCTCGTCCAGCGGCGAGCTCAGCGACGCGCTGGAGGTCATAGCGTACCACGATAAAAAGCTAGATGCCTTCGTCGTTGAGATCCTCCCGACCAACGACCTCGAATACGAGGGGAACATAGGCGTTGAGCCGATGATCATAGACGGGAAAACCCTCGAACTGGAGAGCAACCCGGTTCTCGGCCACTTCGAGGAGGATGAAGCTGGCCTCTTCCTCGTTATAGACCGCGAGACCTACGAGCGCTGGAAGAGTGGGGGAGACGTTCACACCTGCCCCGTCTGCGGCGGAGAGCTCGTCTGGAAGGGGGAGAAGGCTTACTGCCAAGACTGCGGCTACGGCGTGAGGGTAAAAGGTTAAGTACCAAGATAAAGAACCATTCCCAGGGGAGTGTGATGATAGTAAAGTTTGACGTGTATTTCGATGGGAAGTACTGGTGTGCCAGAGGAATTAACGAGGACATTTTCACTCAGGGGAAAACCCTAGACGAGTTGATGGAAAACCTCCAGGAGGCTGTAGAGCTTCATTTCGAGGAGGATATCGAGAGAGGAGAGAAAATAATTGTCATGACGCTCTCGGAGTTTGAGGTGTCCAGAGTTGAGCAAACTGCCAGTAGTTAGCGGCGAGAAGTTGATAAAACTCCTCAAAAGGCTTGGATACACCGTTGTAAGACAGCGCGGAAGCCACGTCAGGCTCGAGAAAGGAACCCCGCTGGGAACGCATAAGATAACGATTCCGTATCATGACGAAATAGCCAAAGGAACCCTCAACGATATTCTGAACAAAGTCTCACTTTGGAACGGAATCCCCAAAGAGGAATTGATTGACATGCTAAAGAAGCTATGAGGTGGAACCATGAGCAGAGCAATCAAAGCCCAACTGGTGAGGTACTCCCGACTGGCCCACGAGAGGGGACTTACAGCTGCATTTGGCGGAAACCTGAGCATCAGGAAGGGAAGCCTCGTCTTCATCAAGGCCACGGGGGCGGTGATGGACGATATGACCAGGGAGCAGGTGGCAGTTATAGACATGGGCGGAAGGCAGGTTTCAGGCGTCAGACCGTCCTCGGAGTACAGGCTCCATCTGGCAGTTTACAGGAGCCGGCCGGACGTCAAAGCCATAGCTCACCTCCACCCCCCCTATGCAATAGCCGCAACATCCCTAATCGACTGGGAGCTGCCGATAATGACCCCCGAGGCGGAGATATACCTGAAGAGAATTCCAATAGCCCCGTTCAGGCCTGCGGGAACCCAGGAGCTGGCCGACGTTGTGGCAGACGCCATACTCCAGTCGGATGCAGTCATAATGGAGCGGCACGGCATAGTTACCGTCGGAAGAACACTGAGGGAGGCCTTCTACAAGGCCGAACTGGTGGAGGAGAGCGCGAAGCTCTGGCACCTGGGCAGAAAATAGCTCTCCTTTTTACTCATCAGAAACGCAGGGAAATGAGCGTAAAAAGAAAACGCTCACTTGACCTGCTCAAGGGCACCGAGGACTTCCCAGATGATCGTCCTCGTGTGCATCGGCATGTTCGGGTCCTCGCTTATCTCCTCAAGGATTGCTATGGCATCGGCCGCCCTGACGGCGGGCTCCTTGCTCTCGTCGAGGAGGGCCTCTATGGCCTGCTCGGCGGCACGCCTTATGTTCCTGGGGACAACGGTGTCCTGGACGACCTGCTCCTTGAGAACCTGCACGATCTGGCCGATGAGCTCGCTCATTCTATCACCCCCTTTTCTAAAGAATTGTTACTAAAATCTCCTCGGGTTATCTTAAGCTTTTCTAACTAAAAAACTTTTCGGTCAAGGTCGAAACCAGGGGAGGGCCAGAACTAAAACTCCACGCCCCTCCTCGCGAGGATTCCCTGCTGATAGGGGTGCTTTACCTCCTTCATCTCGGTGACGTAGTCGGCCAGCTCAAAGAGCTCCTCCGGGCAGTAGCGGCCGGTCAGGACGAGCTCCGTGTGCGGGGCTTTGCTCTTGACAAGCTCCCTGACTTCCTCAACGTCGAGCATTTTGAAACCCAAGGCAACGCAGATTTCATCAAGGATTACCAGATCCCACTCACCGCTTGAGACGACCTCCCTAGCCCGCTGAAGGGCCTTTTTGGCGGCCTCTATGTCGTCCGGTTCAGGTTTTCCGTGGACAAACTTGGGCAGGCCGAAGGACTCTATGACCGCGCCACATTCGGCTATCTTCTTCTGCTCGCCGTAAACGTCTCCCGCCTTCATGAACTGAAGGATGATGACCTTTCCGCCGGAGCCGAGCATCCTCACGGCCAGGCCGAAGGCCGCCGTCGTCTTCCCCTTCCCGTTGCCGGTGTAGATGTGAACTAAGCCGAGCTTGTCTTTCCATGTCATGTGGGTTCACCGGAATGGATATAATCGCCAGGGGTTTTAAAGGGTGTTGGATGAAAGTTTCAAAAAGTTTGCATTTAAAAACAGTAAGAACCCTTCCGCCAGCGATTTTGTCAGAAAGGGTTGATGTGATGGGGCCAGGGCCGGGATTTGAACCCGGGCTAGGGGATCCACAGTCCCCTGTGCTAACCAGGCTACACCACCCTGGCCATTTCCAGCTAAACCTTTTGGGTTAGCTTTATAAAGTTTTCGACGGAAGGGGCTGAAAGAGGGAGCTGAGACCTTTTACATACCATAACTAAGAGCTGGAGCGAGATTTAAGCTCTCAAAAGGCCATGGGAGGTTTAGATATGAAGGCAAAGCGCGAAGCCCTCCAAAGTCTCTTCACCGCGATGAGAGAAGGGAAAGTGGATGAAGATATAATCGACCTCCTCCTGCTCATCAACTCAATTAATGGAATCTACACGACCAGCTCCTGCTCCGGCCGAATAGGCATCATCGAGGAGCCCGCTTTGGGTGCAAAGCCCCTCTCAAGGTGGCTCATAAAGGTACACCGTGAGATGACATTTGAAGAAGCAAGAGAAGCGCTCAAAAAGGCAGAAAAGGGACTGATCTTCCTCAAGAGCCAGCCGCCCATATTCCACATCGTTGCGGAGGACATCGAGAAAGCGAAGAAGCTCCACGAGCTCGGTTTGGCATCGGGATTTAAGTACACCACCTTCAAGGTCATCTCAACCCGCTACCTCGTTGAGATAAACGCCACAGAGTACCTAACCGCGCCCCTCGGCAGGGACGGAAGGGTTTTAATCGACGATGAATACCTGAGCTTTGCTCTAGAAGTCGGCAATTCCATGCTGATGAGGAGTAAGGGGAGACTGCCGCGCCTGGGGAGAAACTTCAGAAAGCTGAGGGAAGAACTCGGCGAAGACGAGCTGTTCTACGAGCTGGCAGAGAAGTTCGAAATCAAAGCCAGGTGAGACTCATGTAGCTCTTCATGGAAAGGCATCCCGCACTGACCTCTTCCCCGCCCTAAAAGGGCGAGGCCTGCAAAAGAAAAAAAGTTACCTCATCTCATTCCACTCCGGGTTCCCGTACCTCTCTTCCACCAGTCTCTCGGCAAGCTCAAGCTCGTAGTCCGTTAGCCCCCCTTCTTCCAGCCCAAACGCGATAAAGAACTTGTCCTTCAGCAGTTCGTAGGCCTCCCAGCGGCTGAGCTTTATCCCCTCGCGCTCCAGCGTTGTTACCCTCTCCCAGATGCTTGAAACGCCCTTGTCGGCGAGCTTGGCCTTTGAAGCGCGGAGAACCCTTCCGAGAACCTCGACGCGCGTGGAGTACATGAAGGTGCCGTGCTGCAGGATGATTCCCTTCCGCCTCGTCTGTGCGGAGCCGCTTATCTTCTTTCCGTTGGCAACTATGTCGTTGAGGCCGGAGAAGCCGGCCTCAATGCCGAGCTCTTTCAAGGCATCGACGAGAGGGCCGGCCAGATAGAGGTAGCTCGTCTCGACGTTTTTGAGCATGGGGTGTAAATCTTCGCCGACAACGACGGAATAGGTTATCTCGCCGAACTCGTCGTGGAAGACCGAACCGCCGCCGGTTATTCTCCTCACGACAGGAATGCCGAGCCTCCTGGCTTCCTCAAGGTTGACGTCGTGGACGACGCTCTGGAATCTTCCAATAGTTACCGAGCTCGGCGAGAATGCGTATAGCCTAACGGTGTCTGGAACCTTCCCCTCGATTCTGGCGCGCATTATGGCCTCGTCTATGGCCATCTGGACCTCGGGCCTTGCAACTATGAGCGGGATGAACCTCATGACATCACCAAGGTTAAAAGGTCGTGGGCGTTTTTAAGCCCAGCGATGATGAGGCTAAGCCCTTCCGAAGGGTGAGGAGAGCGGTCACCACTGAGCGGATAGAAACTTTGCCTTGGCAAAGTTCTGGGGTGTGGGGGCGTTAGCCCCCCAGCAAGCTTTGCGCAAGCAAAGCTTGACCAAAAAGTTCCGACTGCCCAAGAGGGGCTTGAAGATGTTGCATGCATTGTTAAGCGGGAGGT